>NZ_JALLGW010000005.1 GCF_023074835.1 Halomarina salina | reverse complement strand
AAACTAACACCGTATCTCAGAGCCTTTCAGCTCCGGCAAGAACTCTACAGAAAACCAGGTGACGAAGCACTCAAACATGCTCTCGACGCTGCCCTCTGAAAATCAACAACGTGCTTCACAAGAGCGTTCCTTTTTTTTTTCTCCCAATTCAAAGAGTACGTCACCGCCTTCCACGCCGAACATATCATGCTTATATTAAGTGAAGAGTTCGAAGATGACCTGCTCGTGGTGCTGGATGAAGCGCTGTACTTCTAGGCGTCGGCCGTCACGGACCTAACCACCCGTGACCCCGCCTTCGTGACGTTACCGGCTATTCGCTAGAACTGAACCCGGTCGGAGAGTGCTGGAGACAGCTTCAAGCGTCTCTTAGCAACCGCCTCTTTAAGTCACTCGACGAGCTGACAACAGCGATTGATACAGCTCTCGACCAACTCTCTATTCCAAAAGTGAGTAGCTATTTCTAATGACTACTATAGTGATTGGGTGAGACGCTCCAGTCGTTCGGTTAGTGTTCACACTGGTGAATTACCTGTTGCGGAATCTGTGGCTGATTGCCCGCTGGGGCGGGCGAGCACTATCCGTCTGCTTTGAGGTATTCTGGAGGTGGATCGACCACGCCCTCGATGAGATGCTTCGTCGGAAGTGGGAAGTTCTGACCGATGGTGTTGGGGTTCCTACGATATATAGCCTACTGAACGGGGGGTCAGTCACTCCACATCCAGTTGTAGCTCTCTGGAGAGCGACCGCTTTGACTCTCACATGTGACGACTGTGCTCTCACTACTGTGAGACAACCATCTCCGCATCCGTCGTCCAAGTTTCTGGGAGGACCCAACCTCTCTTCCCCGGAAAATCGAGTTAGCCGTCAGGAACGATGTGAACTAACGATAATAGAGTTCGACTTCAATAACATTTGCGGCCTCTAACAAAGAGTCAATAATGTCCTTCTGGTGTGACTTCTTAGCAGGGACATACATTGATATTGCGCCCGCGACTTCTCCACTCTCTGAGTCAGTGATTGCTGTTCCTATTCCTTGTAATCCGATACCAATCTCCTCGCGATCAATTGCGTATTCTTGGTTTCTTATGTTTCTCAGTTCGCTTTGTAACTCATTTTCATCAGTAATAGTCTGGTCAGTAACCGCTGCAAGCCCCCGAGATTCAATTATGTCCTCTACTTTTTCTTCTGGGGAATGGGCGAGAATTGCTTTTCCAGGTGCAGCTGAATGAAGAAGAAAATGTGTTCCTTCGTGGATTAGTGCGTTCTGCATATTCTCTCCGCTTACTGTATAAAGGACAACACCGTATCCGCGTTCTTCGATAGTCAGTACTACTGGTGCACCTTTTGAGGTAGCGAGATCTCTAAGTACCGGTCTAGCCGTTCGAAACAACTCATTTCGTTTCCGTCGGTTTCCTCCCAGGTTCAAAAATTTGTGACTCAGACAATATTCACCATTCAAATTGATGACATAACCTTCCTCTGTGAGGGTCCGTAAATAATCGTGGACAGTGCTTCGGTTCATCTCTAGCTCATCAGCAAGCTTCGTAGCTGTTAGATTGCTGAACTCCGAGAGTAGTTGGATTATATCGAATGCGGTTCGGACCGACTTTATCGATTTTGAGGAGGTCATGTGGAATTCTATCAGTGGTGAATATTTAAGTGTTGATGATGTCGACAAGGCAGTGTTTAGATACTTGAGTTCAAACGCTGGATGATTATCAAATATACTAGCAACAGCAGACGAACTTATACTGGTCACACTATCGATGTTCGGTTAACACTGGCAGTAATATTTCCAAGGTGGATGCCACCCTGACCTCAGCAGCTGAAATCGGTAGTGTTCAGATAAGTTGGTTCCATGCGAAAGCGAACGCTTGAAGCCAATTTTCGACGCTGCTTGCTTTGGAGTGGCTGAAGCAGTTTGAGAACTGGTTTGTTCGTCGTTTTAGTTCTTGAAAGACACGTTCGACGCTGTTCCGATTACCATGTTTTTCGTATCTGTAATTGAGGCCGTATCGGTGCAGTGTTGCTTGCAGCCACGGTGCAGAATCGACGAGAACGACCGCGTCGTCGACGAGATATTTGTCGCGGAGTTCAATAAGAAATATCTCGATAATCGCTTGATTTCTAGTCGGAGAAAGCTTGACGTTCAGCAAGCGGTTCGTGTTGGAATCGACAGCAGCGTACAGCCAGGACCGTTCGTCGTTCAGCTGGATCACGGTCTCGTCAACCGCGACATGATCCGGGTTCGCGCCATCGAGCGGCTGTAGTTTGGCCTTTTACACCCAGTTGTGAACGGTTGTTCGACAGCGTTTGACACCCAATATGTCAAGAATTGAACTATAATAGAATGTGATAGTCAGGCCAGATGGAGTCGGATACCGAGCTTCTTCGCGGGTTCGGGTGTCGCCTCTCGCTCCAGAAAATCTAACTCGAAGCAGGCGCTACCTCTGATGAGGCGGGCGATTTCTGGCATTGACCACTAGAAGTTCGCTCCGCCTCACTCTTCATCCTTATTCGAACACCGCCTAGAATCTTGCTTTCGGCTATTTGGTCGCCTGCAGTTAGAGTTCGAGACTTGGCAAATCGGCACTTACTGCCTTAATCCTACTTCGGGGGTTTAATCTTGATCCGTCCGAGCCACTGTAAAATCGATCGAATGTACTGTATCCACCGAGCTGAGCAACTGACGTTTGCCCGAGCGAACACATCTGTTGAGCGGAAGAAATACCCGTTAGTTTGCTGAATGACTGGTACTGCTTCGGACGGCAAGCGGCATCTTTCGTTCGGATACGGCTGAATCACGGTTCTATCGCCTATTTGGACTTGAGTAGCTGAACCGCGGAAGTAAGATTAACCGAACACAAATGGCCAGCTCCGGGAATCATCCTGGTGTTCGCCATCTCGAACACCGAACCGTTGTTTGAGCTTCTATAACCGTGACTTAACAACTATTCAACGCAGCACGACAATCTACGAGAAAAAATTCTAACGGTTACTATAGAACGGATGGCCCCCATCTTGTCCCAACAGAAACTCACGGCTTCATTTATTAATGGAAAAGTTGCTCTGCGATGGTGTTCCGGAGGACCTCGCTGGTGCCCTCGTAAATCTCGTTGAGCTTCGCGTCGCGGTAGTAGCGCTCCACGGGGAAGTCCTTCGTGTAGCCGTAGCCGCCGTGGATCTGGATGCCCTCATTGGCGACCTCGCGGCTCACCTCGCTCGCGTAGAGTTTGGCCTGTGCGGCCTCCTTGATGAAGTTCTCCCCGCGAATCTTCTTGTCGGCGGCGTCGTGCATCAGCAGGCGCGCGGCGCGGGTCTTCGTGTCCATGTCGGCGAGTTTGTGCTGGATGGACTGGAAGTTCGAGATGGGCTGGTCGAACTGCTCCCGGTCCTGGCTGTACTCGAGGGCGGCGTCGAGCGCGGCCTGTGCGATGCCGACCGAGCGGGCAGCGATGGTGATGCGCCCGCCGTTGAGTGTCTTGAGCGCGTGGACGAACCCGCGGCCTTCCTCGCCGAGCAGCCGGTCCTCGGGAATCCACATGTCGTCGAACCGGAGTTCGGCGGTCGGACAGCCCTTGTCGCCGACCTTGTCCTCCGTCCCCTCAACGATGAAGCCGTCGTCCTCCTCCGGGCGGACGACGAACGAGGAGATGCCCTTGTTGCCGGCGTCGGGGTCCGTCTTCGCGAACAGCGTGACGGTGTCCGCGACCGAGCCGTTCGAGATCCAGAGCTTGTTGCCGTTGACGAGGTAGCCGTCGCCGTCCTTCTCGGCGGTCGTCTCCATCGCGGGGACGTCGGAGCCGGCGCCCGGCTCGGAGAGAGCGAACGCGCCGATGTCCTCCCCCTCCGCGAGCGGGGTGAGGTACTCCTCCTTCTGGGCTTCGTCGCCGAAGGCGTACACCATGTTGCCGGCCAGCGAGATGTGCGCGGCGACGATGGTGCCGAGGCCGCCCGAGCCCCGGGCGATCTCCTCGAGCGCCATCGGGTAGCTGTGGTAGTCGAGGCCGGCGCCGCCGTACTCCTCGGGGAACGGCATCCCCATCAGCCCGAGGTCGGCGAGTTCGTCGACGAGGTCCCTCGGGAACTCGTCCTCGTGGTCGATTTCCGAGGCCCGCGGGACGACCTCCTCGTCCACGAACTCGGAGACCATGTCCTTGATTTGCTTCTGCTCCGGCGAGAGACTGAGATGCATGAATCTAAATGCAGAGGGCTTCATGATATATCTTAATATAACGTCGAACGTGTGATAAACTCTATCAATGCTTTGAGCATCTCCCAGCCAAGTTTTCTCCGCGTTCATAGTTGGTGATTGCGACGACGAGTCGAAAGGACAGCGTAAGAAACCGGCAAGCGAGTCGAGTGTCACGTGCATCGCCCTCTTCTGAGGCTTGTTTGCTCTCGGTGACCTCGGCTGCAATCAGACTGGTCGATCCGGTTGAACGATTGGAGAGCTGTAGAGCGTGTCATAGAAAGCGTCACGTACGAAGTAGCAGGGGGCGCGAAGTGTGTCCAACACAAGCGCAACCCTGCAAGACGTAGCTTCGGTAGACGACTTCTTGAATGTCGCGGCTACCGAGACGGTACCGCTGTTCGAGCACCTTGAGTTCGAGTTTCTGCTGGAGTACGATGTGTTCGCCCCCTCGAAGCGTGGGCGAACACGAGTTCACCAGCCACCAGACCTCTTTCGCGGCTTTCTGCACTGCTACTACAAGGACATCTACGGCACACGTCCGGTTGCACGAGAACTCCAGCACGGCCTCGTCTGGTACTACTGCAGACTCGACAAACCACCATCCAGAGACACGATTGACCGGTTTCTCACTGACCTTGAACACGTCGTCGACGATATCTTTGAGAGGCTCGTCGAGCAGGCCGCCGCCCGCAGCCTGCTCGACTCGACGTACTCCATCGATTCGGCGCACATCGAGGCGGTCCAGTACAACGACGCTGCCTCATGGAACTACGATCTAACAACTGAAGAGTACTACTACGGCTTCGGCTGTACGATCGTCTCAACCGGTTCAAAGATCCCAATTGCGGCGGAGTTCACACAGGCCAAACAAGCAGACCAAGAGACGGCGATGCGCGTCACGTGTGACGCGCTCGCCGTCGATACACCGATCTGGATGCTTGGAGACAGCGCCTACGACATCCTCGATTGGCACGACCACCTGCTGGCCGCAGGGGTCGTGCCAATCGCTCCATACAATCCGCGAAATCCTGACGACCCAAAAGCCATCGAGTACAGGGTCGAAGACCAAGTCGAGGATGTTCAGCTGAAAATCCATCTTGGACGAGACGTATAACAACCGGATAGGGGTCGAACGAACCAGCGACGTAGTCAAGGACTGCGGCCTCGGGCTCGCGCGAGCCCGAGGCCGCGTCCACGCACGAACAGAAGTGTTCCTTGCGCTGTCCCTCGGACTCGTTGTTGCGATCACAAACTCCGAGCGAGGAAACGAACCGGGCTGTGAGAAGCTATGAGATGGATTCTATGGCACGCTCGTAGCTGTTGATGATATCGACAATAGTAGCTTAGAGATTTCTCATCTATGGGCATAGAATAACAAATGTACTATTGTTATTCCACAGATTCACCCCCCGACCATAGCTGGTGTTGATAATATCAACAATCTAGGGTCCGACCATTGTTGTAGTGAGCCTATTCGCTGCCATCAGACGATGCGCAAATTAGTCTTTAGTAATACGAAGGGGGTGCGACCTGATGCGGTATTCAATCCACCCCCTGTGGTATTAGTTAAAATGGCTGTGATGAATCGTCGGACGTAGTTTAATTTCACTATGCCACCGCCTGCCTGATGTTGTGAACCGTACATATCAGGTCGAGTTCGCGGAACTTTCCGTATATTTTTCGTGAAGCGGGGGATCTTTGACATAATCATCGGCGGTTTCCCGCTTTATCTCCCTAGTTCTAACGGTAGAAACCGACGCTATCCAGCGATTCACCGGGACCGAATTCGTTAGTATCCACCAGTCAATATTCGTGCAGTTCCGTCGGGGCCTCTCTATCGCTTCCAGTCCGCTTCGCGTTTTTCGAGAAACGCCGCGAGTCCCTTCTCAGCTTCTTCCGACTGCGTCCGTTTGACGAGTCGGTCCATCGCCTCGTCAAACCACGTTTCCAGCAGATCGTCTTCCATCCCTGTCCATAGGTCTTTCATTTCGCTAATAGACTTCGGTCCCGATGCAGTCGTCGAATGAGCGAGTTCACGAACGATATCTTCTACCTGCGTTTCATCAACTGCGTAATTGACGATTCCCATCGATTCCGCTTCAGTAGCGGTGAATTGATCGCCTGTCAACGACATTTCCATGATCTCTTTCTTTCCGAGACTCATCCGACCGTATGTGAGTCCGATTGGCGGGAGCGCCCCGATCTGTCCTTCTGGAAGCGCGAAGCTACTGTTCGTAGAGGCGACTGCAAGATCGCAAAGTAGAACGAGCTCACACCCCCCGCCGTTAGCAGCTCCCTCAACTGCCGCAATTATCGGTTTCGGATGATTGCGAACCGTTTGTACCGTCGGGCCTAGGACCTCTTCGAACATTTCCCTGGCGTCCTCTGTCGACTCAAGGCTTTGGATCTCCGCGATGTCGTCGCCAGCACAGAATGCTCGTCCTGCTCCCTGCAGAACTGTCGCTCGCACTTCGTCGTCATTCGCTGCCTTCTCGAGAGCGGCCTTCAGACCGTTCCAGCTCGACTTGTCAAGCGCGTTGAGTCGATCTGGTCTGTTGAGCGTGATCCATGCAGCGTATTCGCGTCGCTCATATCTAACCGTCTCGAACTCCGCCTGCTCGTATTCCCACTCGTAGAAGCCGGTTCCTGTCTTCTGCCCGAGTTCCTCGTTCGCCACCAATTCACGAAGGGATGGGTTGGGTTCATACTCATCCCAACCCGACCGGGCATGCAATTCTTCCAGCGTCTCGACAAGTCGGTCAATCCCGTACTCGTCAGCCATCTCGAGGAGGCCTCGCGGCCAGTTTATTCCGATTTGCATCGCCTTGTCGATCTCTGACTTCGTGGTCACGTCGTTCGCCAGCATCCACGCCGCTTCGTTAACAGCAGGCGCGACGAGATGTTTCGGATCGAAGTCATTGCGACGCTCCTGTGGAATCTCAACACGTGAGTACTCCCCTGGTTCTGGATAGGTGTAGAAACCCTCACCGGTCTTCATACCGTAATTCTCGGCCTCCTCCTTTTTTTCAAGCAGATCGGGGATGTGCAGGTCGACCCCTCGATCTTGCATCGAGTGGGCAGCCATGGTAGCGACATCTATACCACTGAAGTCGAGAACCTCGAACGGCCCCATTGGAAGGCCGATTCGCCGGATCGCGGCGTCTATTGTTTTCCTGTCTCGCCCCTCTTGGTCAACCTGACGAACTGCCTCAAGCCAGAATCGGAGATTGATCCGATTGATAAGGAATCCAGGGATATCCTTCTCAACGAGTACTGGGGTCTTGCCAATCGCCTCGCTGATTGTTTCAGCCGCCTCAAATATATCGTTGGCCGTTTCCTTACCCCGGATAACCTCGACGATGTCCATAAGCTGAACGGGATTGGAAAAATGCAGGCCGACGACCTTGCTCGGTCGATCCGTCGCGGACGCAATTTCGGTGATCGGGAGAGTACTAGTATTGGTCGCTAGAATCGTTCTTTCCGGTGCGTGGTTATCGATCGTACCAAAAACATCCTGTTTCAAGTCGATGTTCTCAGGCACTGCTTCGACGACAAGATCGGCATCACCGTAGGCTTCTTCCTCTGATGTCGTCGTCTCGATCTGTGCTAATACGGCATCCGGATCCTCAGTGAGTTTCTCGAGACTTCCTTCGATTTTTTCGAGAGCGGTTTGCAAGACGTCCTCGTCGATGTCGATAATCGTAACGTCGTATCCAGACATCGCAAAGGTTTGAGCGATACCATGGCCCATTGTTCCGCCTCCGACGACAGTCACAGTCTCTACACTTTCGGTTAGTGACGCACTCATTTTTTCACCGTGATTAAGATGTCTCCGCCGGCCTTGTTATAATTTTCCCTAGTCTCTAATGCTTCATCGGTCATTGGTTGGCTCTATTGCTCTTCCGAGGCCTCTCACAATACCATAGGAAAATCACGTTCTAGTGGTTTAATCTCATTCGAGGTACTACCGGGTGCTGCTGGTGATGTAGTGGAAAGTGCGATCTTCGGTGGGCTTCTAGAGGGCATGAAACAGCCGGCAGAGAAGAGGACTCGACGCGCTAGTGTCATTACCGCTAACCCACTCGATTCACGACGGGATACGAAGCTACGAAGGGACGCAGCTGGCCAAGCCGCGTCCCTGTCCACACTACAGGGGAAGCGATTACCGCAAACATGATTCACGCCCACGGCGCTTCGCCGTCCTCATCACTGAGGACGGCTTTGAGGACGTAACGGTTACCATCCAGCGATACTGGTGCAAGCAGTACGAGAAACGGGTCGACGCAGAGATGTCCGAACGGTTCTACGAGGACTGTCTCTACTGCAAACCAATCGTCGACCTCTGGCTCTACCATGCCTCGGAGAATCTGTTCAACCGGAGTAAACGGATTCCCCACATCCACTACGGCATCCAGGTTGACCGGGATACAATCCAGCGGTACGCTGAACTGTTTAGTGGCCGAGTCAACGACCATCACGGTAGTAACTCAGACATGATCTTGAGGAACCGTGCCCGTAACGCAACGTTAACGACTTACACTCACCAACTCAAAACGACAATTTCTCAAAATGTTTCCTACATCGATAGGGTGACGGTCGCCGACGAACCACTCTCGCTGAATTTCCTCTCGCTTCTGTTTGGAACGGAAACCGCTGTGGAATTCTGTGAGTAGTATGCCGACGAACTGGCCGCCGAAGACGTGGTCGGTATCGTCGGGGTTGCGGACGAGACTACCCTGGCTAAGAAGGGAGCGAAGAAGCCATCGCGCGAGGAGCACGCCAAGCAAAAGACACCCGGAGAGCCGAAGAAGCCGTCCGGCAACGGCTTCTGCGTCGCCGGCAGCTATCTCCCGCAACTGGGCTGTATCGCCAGCCTCTAGTGTCGTAACACCGACTTCGCGTGGCTGCTCACAGCCATGCTTGTCGCCTCCACTTGAGGGAGTTGACTAATGGATTGCCAGTGGTGAATCTAGCTACAACGACACGGTTGCGCACAAAGAGTCGTGTCTCGTCCACGAGTTGCGACAGTTCGTATAATCGGACGGGCTGTCGTAGCCCCCAGAGCTGTCAAGAGGTTCAGAAGTACCACAGCTATCTCCCGGTAGTGTAAGAAGAGTTGTACGCGGAATGAGTCATGGTCTTCCGCGAGAAGTACCCGGCGTTGTGGGACGAAAAGATCGAGACGTTTAGTGGTCTGGTCAGTACAAATGCGATTGAGGGCAGCAACTGGCGGTTGAAATACGGGACTCCGAACGCCGTACACGCGGTACCAAACGTGCGTACGGCTCTACTCGCGCTCCACGCGATGTACGATTTGTTCCGCAATAGGCGTCCTCAGGTAAGTTTCACCCAATGATTTGGGAACTTCACCTGCGAGGATGTGATGAGCCAGTCGGCGTCACCGACTGGCCCGTCTCGTCAGCACGGTCTCTCGAAAGGAGCAGCATAGCGTCCCGAAACGAGCAGAAACAGGGCGACTGCGCGTTCCCCCAATGGATACTGCACCACCGCATTACCGGCCAAACACTTATATGCACAGCATCAATTTGGGAGCGTATGCGACAAGTGCATCCCGACTATAATGAGTCGTCGGGACTCGTCGTTGACGGGTCGATTCGTATTGCCGCCGATGACAATCCAGTGCTGATAGGGACCGAATGTTCCGAGTGCGAGTACGTTGTCTTTCCATCTCGGCCGTTTTGCCGCAATTGTCTTTCGGACAACGTCTCTGATGTCGAACTTGCACGAACAGGACAACTCGAGACCTACACCGTCGCACATACTGGTCAAGAAGGAATCGAACCGCCGTACGCATTCGGCTTTGTGAACCTGGAAAACGTACAGATTTACTCCCGTTTCACCGAGTGGAAAGAAAGATCACTCGAAGTTGGCGACCAAGTGGAACTGGTACTTGAAAAAATCAAGACAGATACGGAGACCGGTGAACCGTTGTTTGGCCATATGTTCCGCCCCATGGAGGAAGAACAATGACTGAAAACGAAGTAGCTGTCGTCAACGTCGGTCAGTCCGACTTCGGCGAACTGGAGGGACAGCGCGTAACTGAGTTTGGGAGCAGAGCCGTTCGTGAAGCGCTCTTGTCTTCGAGCGTTGAACCAGATGATATCGAGGAAGCGTATATCGGTAATGTCGCTACTACTGCTCAGGATCAAACCAGTGTTATTGGCCAAGCAATACTCCGAGAAGTAGGGGTAACAGGTATCCCGATCATCCGAGTTGAGAACGCGTGTGCCAGCTCAACCTGTGCATTCCAAGAGGCCTATAAGAGAGTTCAATCAGGCGAATCCGATATCGTGCTCGCTATGGGTGTTGAGAAAATGACTGGTGTCCCGACGGAGGTTGCTCTCAAAGATATGGCTGGTGCGGCGGACGCAGAAGTTGAGGGTGCAATGGGGATGACGTTCATGGGTCTCTACGGGATGCGCGCTAACGCCTACATGAATCAGTTCGGTAATGTACGCGAGGAATTGGCCGACATCGCGGTCAAAAATCATGACAATGGGCTTAAAAATCCACGGGCACATCTTCAGCTCAACGTTGACCGCGACGACATCCTTGAATCCCGCCCAATCTCCGATCCTATCCGGCTGCTTGATGCCTGTCCAATGTCAGATGGAGCAGCAGCAGCAGTCATCGCACGCACCGAAATCGCCGAAGAGTTGGTTGAAGAACCAATCTACGTCGATGCTGCCGAAATGTTGAGCGGCAATTACCTTGAGGAGGTCGAATTCTGGCGTGAAGAACTTGACGAACGCGTGGCCCAAAAGGCCTACAGTGAGGCTGGTATCGGCCCGGATGATCTGGATGTTGTCGAAGTTCATGATGCGGCTACCATCGGCGAGCTAATGCATTATGAAGGACTCGGGTTAGCGGATCAAGGGGAAGGTGCTTCACTCGTCCGGAGTGGTGACGTTATGCTCGATGGTCGTACTCCGGTTAATCCAAGTGGTGGACTCAAGTCACGCGGTCATCCCGTGGGAGCAACGGGGGTGGCCCAGATCTGTGAACTCGTCTGGCAACTCCGTGGCGAGGCGGGAGCCCGGCAGGTTGAAAATCCGTCTATTGGATTAGCCCAGAACTCGGGTGGCGCACTTGTAGGTGAAGGCGGCGTATCGACAGTAACGATCCTCAGTAACCGCTGAACTTTTTTCGTTTTTACTAGATATTCGGTTTCACCTTCCTATCTGAAGATCTGTCGGTAGACACCTCTGAAAATTGTTTCCCAATCGGCAACAGCAGAATAGGTTGTTACCCCGAACCTATATATATGGGGGCACATAACAAGAATTCATGGAGGTCATAGATGGATTCCCATCGACTAGTGGAGACGAATATCCGCTCAACACGACAAGATTCATCGAGGCGGCAGCACGAAACGTTCCTGATCGGGAAATCGTCTCAGGGACAGGTGAAGACCAGTTCCGGTACACCTACGGAGAGGCGTACGAACGGATGCAGCGCTTGGCCAATGCCCTCGAAGAGTTGGGTGTTGAGGCCGGAGATCGCGTAGGTGTACTTGCGTGGAATGATCACCGTCACTATGAATGCTATTTCGGTATTCCCGGAACCGGTGCCGTTTTCCTTCAGCTCAATCTCCGACTGCATTCAGATCAACTACAGTATGTGTTAAATCACTCGGAACCGCGATTCTTAGTGGTCGACGAATCCCTTCTGGAAGTCGCTGAAGGTGTCGCCCACGAGGTCAGTTCCATAGAGGGATTCGTCGTCATGACTGATAACGATCTCGACGAGGTCGAAACCGATCTCGAGCCGACGTTCTCCTATGAAGATATATTAACTGAGGCGGAGCCGGAGTACGATTGGCCATACATCGACGAAACATCGGCATACAGTGCCTGCTACACGACTGGAACGACGGGGCGTCCCAAAGGAGTGTACTATTCCCACCGGAACATCTACCTACACACGATGCAGTTGGCGAACTCCGTCGGTATCTCACATGAGGACTCAGTCGCTCAAATCACGCCGATGTTCCATGGACAGGGCTGGGGACTGGCCTACGCTGCGACGTACGCTGGCGCAAAGCTCGCGTTCCCGGGCCGATATCAGGCGGAAAATCCCGAACCGCTGGTTGATCTCATCCGTGACGAGGACGCGACCGTAACAAACGGGGCACCAGCTATTTTTATGCCGATGCTCGATTACATTCGAGATCTCGACGATATCCCGAACTGGAACGATCTACAGATGATGTCTGGAGCAACAGAGCCGCCGCTGGACATGATGCAGGGATACAAAGAACTCACGGGGGCAGAGATCGTCCATGCATATGGCGCAACTGAGACGACCCCGCTGGTAACGATGAACTTCATCAAG
The DNA here is from genome assembly GCF_023074835.1 of Halomarina salina. NCBI lineage: Archaea > Methanobacteriati > Methanobacteriota > Halobacteria > Halobacteriales > Natronomonadaceae > Halomarina > Halomarina salina. The sequence continues at coordinate 122,854 of NZ_JALLGW010000005.1, read as the reverse complement.
CCGTCGCTTGAAGAAGACCTCTCTGAGGAAGAAAAGCTCGATATGCGGCGCAAGCAGGGACTGACTGTCCCGGGTATCGAGATGAAAATAGTCGATCCTACCACAGGCGAGGAACTGCCACACGACGGTGAATCCGCCGGAGAAATTCTCATCCGTGGTCCATGGGTGACAAGCAGTTACTATGACGACGACCGAACGGAACATTCGTTCACTGACGATGGGTTCTGGGAAAGCGGCGACGCCGGGGTAATCGATAAGGAAGGATATCTAAAGATTACTGACCGTATCAAGGATGTTATTAAAAGCGGTGGGGAATGGATTTCGTCTGTCGACATGGAAAACCTCCTCATCGAACACCCGAATGTCAGAGACGCGTGCGTTGTTGGCCTTGAACATCCGGAATGGGAAGAGCGCCCATTCGCACTTGTTGAGGTCGAAGACGATTTCAATCGTGAAGAACTCGATGAAATTCTTTCCCAGCGGTTCGCCGACTGGCAGCTCCCCGATGAAATTGAGTTTACCGATGAAATTCCAAAAACAAGTGTGGGGAAAAACAACAAGAAAGTAATCCGCGAAGAGTACGAAGGTCGATATCTCGATTGACAGCATCTTAGACGACATTCAAACAGGGATATGACAGGCATTAATTTCGACGTTGACGAAGAGACGCAGCTCGTATTGAACAGCCTTGATGAGTTTATTGAGCGTGAGGTCGCCCCCTTAGCGAGTGGCCTTGAATCGAAACTTAACAATCCCACCTTGGGTCGACGAGCAAACGGTCAACCCACCGAGGAGATACTCGAAGCGATTCAGAGTATTCGTCAAAAGAGTGGTGAGGCGGGGTTTTACGCCATGCATATGCCCGAAGAGGTTGGTGGCCAAGGGGTCTCAAAAATAACGTGGTACGCAGTGAAGCGCCACGTCGCTTCGAAGGGACGAGGGCTCTCTGAGCATGTCCTCAAGGGGCCGGAGGGGCCAAATGCGCTATTGGGTCTTGCTGAGGGTGAACAGGTCGAACGGTACCTCAAGCCAGTCGTGCGTGGTAAGAAATCGACTGCATTCGGTCAAACTGAACCCGATGTCGGTTCTGACTCACCCTCGATGTCGACCGAAGCTGAAAAGAACGGCGACGAATGGATAATCAACGGCCGAAAGCAGTGGATTACGAACGCGGCATTCTGCGATTTCGCCCTTGTGCTGGCTCGGACAAAGCCGCTGGCGGAGGTCGATCGGCGATACGATGGTATCACTTGTTTCATCGTCGAACGCGACGAGTTCGAAGTCGGATCAGTCAACAACGCTATTGGCTTGGAGGGTTGGCAAGCCGAAATCCTTCTGGACGACGTTGCCGTATCTGAATCACGCGTTCTTGGCCCCAAGCATGGCGCATTTCGAGATGCAATGGAACTATTGACGATGGGTCGACTCGAACTCGGAGCAGAAGCTGTTGGCTACTCGCAGTATCTGCTTGAGAAGAGCAGGGAGTATGCACGGGAACGTGAGGCGTTCGGGGAGTCCATCGGGTCATTCCAGCAGGTGTCAAGCATGTATGCACGAGGACGTGCAAAAACGTATATGGCAGACGCTGGGGGCCTACGAACTGCATGGAATCTGGATCAGGGTAATGACATCGTTGAGGATGTCTCGATCTTCCATTGGTTCGCGACTAACGCTTTCTGGGAAATTGCGGACAACGCGGTCCAGATTCACGGCGCAAACGGCCTATCAGAGGACAATCCATTTGTTGATCATCTCCATCTAGCTAGAGTGCTTCGGATCGTAGAAGGAACTGACGAGATCCAACTCAACACGATCGCTAAGCAAAATGATCTCCTATAGACAAAATAAGATGGATTATAAATATTACGACGATTTCATCGTCGGCGAAACTCACAAAACCGATGATGTCGAAGTCACCAAGCAGGAAATCCTTGAGTTCGGGCAGAAATACGATCCGCTTCCGTTCCATATTGACGAAGAGGCAGCAGCGAAAACGCCGTTTAATGGCGTAATCGCCAGTGGACTGCAAACCTTTGCACTCTCCCAGAAACAGGTTGTCGATAGTTTCTTTCGAGAAAGCCACCTGCTGGGGAGCGTCGGTTTTGACGAAGCAGAGTTCCCGAATCCTGTTCGTCCCGGAGATATACTTTCCACGACACTTGAAATCCTTGAGAAGCGCCCATCAAAATCCAATCCTTCCCGAGGACTCGTGACGATTATGCGGAAGGTCGTTAATCAACACGACTCCGTTGTCCTTCGGGTAACCAATAATGTTCTAGTAGAACGGCAATAGGAATAGCATGGTTGGTCCACCGTTCTATTCTGAAGGACGGGGTTGTTTAGACACTCGTCAAAATACGGTTTAGCGGTCCTATACTCAGCTTTGCACGTTAGCGTCGGCGGTTGAGTGAACGAAGAGGTGGTCGATCTCTTCCATAAGGGCCACAATCATCGTTGTCTCGAACCCACGAGAGAAGGTTGTACACTGCTTCCTTCAGGGAATGTTCGAGGTTCGCTCGAAGCGGATAGACTGTTTTGTCGTCAGCGTAGAAGGCGTAGATGAGGTCTTGGCCCCAGACAGTATCACCTTCAGCGTGATCGTAGAAGCGGCCAATGCGGGGGACTTCGTCCCCGGCTTTCTCGGTGAAGGTGTCGTCAAGGATGATGTAACCATCCTTCGACCAGCGCGTTTCACCGTGTTTTTGGAGTTCTTCGAGGCGTTCGTGGTTGAATTGCTGTTCATCCCAGTTGTATTCGGTGAGGAACTTGTTAAGGGCGCATTTGCTGTTGGCCGGAAGGCCTTCGCGTGCGATACCCGCCACGGTCTTGTCGCTGGCCGCAACAAGACCGGTGGCGTAGGTTTTCGCGTGACGGCGTTGTGCTGGTGACAGCGACTCGAACTCGTCGAACACGCGCGTACACGACAGGAAGTCCGTAATCGGCATTATCCGTCTTTGCTACCGCCTATGTTATGCTCCTACTTCAACGTGCAAAGCTGAGTGAGTTCAAAAACTCGTCTTTGACGCTGTGAGTCTGTAGAAACTGACCCTACCCCGACGCTGTCTTGCGTTCAACAGGGCAAGCGTTGTTCAGATTAGTTGGTTCCACGCGAATGCGAATGTTTGAAACCATAGGCCGATTCGGCTGAGGGGTGTCGGAAATGATTCGTAAACTGTTCGGTTCGTAGATTTACCTCTTTGAAAACACGTTCGACAGTACTCCGATTTCCATGGGTGACATGCTGAGATCGGAGTTTCCTTGAATAGCACGGTTTGTAACCACGGTGCACCATCAACGAGAAACACGGCATCAGCGATGTCGTGTTTCTCTTGGAGTTCCTGCAGGAACTGCTTTGTCAGGACGATGGTTCGCGTCGGAAACAGACGCACGTGCAGCAATTCGTTTGTTTCGGGATCGACCGCGGCGTACAGCCAAAATTGTTGACCGTTGAGTTGAATCACGGTTTCGTCGACCGCAACGTGATTCGGGTTCTTGCCGTCACGGGGCTGTAAATCGGCTTTCTGTACCTAGTTATGAACAGTGGATCGAGCGCGTTGGACACCAAGACAATCGATAACACCAACAGTATATGAGAGTGACAATTCAGCCGCGTGAAGGTGGATACTGAGCCGCATCAACGGTTGCGGTGTCGCTTCAGCCTCACAAAATCTAATTCGATGCAGCCGCTAGCCTCCCTTGCCGGACGATTTCTGGCATAGGCACCACAAATTTCGACCGCTTCGTTCTCCAGACCTTAACTCAACAGTGCCTCATTGGCCTTCCCATGTACCTCTATAGTCAGTCTCTAAGAAGCGAATAGCCGGGATCCTGTATCGAGCAGTTAGATGAATACTTGACTACGTCGTTGCCACCGTCCCTCCGTGGCTCCAACACGTAAATCTCGCCGCACTGTCTTTCGACAAATCGCCCAACAGCCCTTCACCGACTGGCCTGCGTACGAGTCCACGCCACTGTTCGACCGCTCATCACTCGCCGCAGTAGAAACAGACGTTCGTATCGTCGCGGAAACCTGGTTCCAACAGGAGGCGCACGAGACGGTCGAACCGTTCGTCTCCACACTCCCACTCGCATATGTCCGATTCGATGCCCACGACCGATACGCAGGGTCAACGAGCTACGAAATGGAGACACTATTTCGCCTATTCCTGCTGAAAGAATGCTATGGCTGGGACCACGAGACTGCCCTCGTCGAATACCTCACCCAGCATCCCGAGCTCTGCGAACAGATTGGCCTGCAGTCAGTACCCGATCAGTCAACCCTGTGGCGCAGCTGGCACCACCGCTTCACTACTGATCTCCAAGATACCGTCGAGACCGCGGCTCGAACAATCCTCATCAAAGCACAGAATGCTGGTATCTCAGTCCCGTGCGAACCTGAACGGCAGAGCCGCAGACACGGTGACGAGCGTACGGAACCGGACCCCGATGATCAGACCGTATTAGAGCAGGCCGAAACAGTCACTGAGAATGTTAGCCGTGTCGCTTTCCCAGCGTTCTCACTGGACCGAGGCGAGGGCTGTGAAATCCACGAGAACGCTTACTGGGACCTCCAGACCTATCTGAGGCTTCGAGAGAACTTGGCTGTCAACGAAGGCGCTCGGAGCTTCATCCACGAGTCCAATCGGGAGCGAACACCACTCGGTCATGCTCATCGCGAGCATCTCCGGGATCTTTCGATCAGGCAAATACGTGAAATGTACCGCCAAGCCGTGAGTCGCCTCTTAGATCGTATCGCAGAGACTGAGGAGTTGTTCCGGGCTGGCATCGTCGCGATCAATATCACTGAATCAGACCCGTTCACAGGAGATCGAACCGGGCATGAGGACGAAATTATCGGCACGAAGGAGAAAACCGATGAGTACGCCTACCAGTGGGCGACAGTCCAGCTGGTCGGGAATGCTGTCCCAATCGTGTTAGACGCGCGGCCAGTGCGCAAAGGATATACGCGCATGGAGATCGTCGAGAACCTCTTGGACTCTGCAGAGAACCTCGTTCATGTCGATAACGTGCTGATGGACCGTGAGTTCGACAGCCAGCACATCCTGGAGATGCTCAGCCAGCGCGGGCTCTCCTACGTGGTGCCCAAGCGGATGCAGACGAGTGAGAAAGCCCAGGCGAAACGACTTCTCAAGCGCAACAAGGACCGGTACGAGACAGATCGGAAATTGCATCTCGGCGACAACGAATGGCATTCAACGACACTCATCTATCGACGGAATGAGAATTCCGAGCACACCGATCATCGGCAGTACTCGGTGTTCATGACGAATCGGAATAGCGGGTTCCTTACTGAGTACGGATACAGATGGGAGATTGAGAGCGGGTACAAGTCGATCAAACGATTCATGGGTGCGACGACCTCGAAGAATTTTAGCCTCCGATTCTTCTATTTCGCGTTCGCCTGTCTCCTGTACTCGATCTGGCGAGCGGTTGATTTGCTTGTGCAGGTACAGTTGACCGGCGAGTACGAACACTCGCCCATTGTGACAGCCGACAACACGCTGACACTGGTGAAGAAGGAAACCGGAATCGGATAGTAACGAGACTCTCTCCGCGATAGCGTGTCTTCACAGTGGCGACACTATCCAGAGTCTCCGAAATCCGCTGGAATAGTTGCCTGTGGAACAAGAGCGGCCGTTCAGAAAGCGATCTGAAGCGGATTCTCCTTTTCGATTCGGCCGATTCCACGCATTACAGGCCCGCTATACCTGCTGTAGTCTCAACTTCCATAGTTTCGGAAAGTAGGGGTAGCTACCAACCGAATCAACCGATTATCGGGGGTGAATCGGTATTTGGGAGGTCAGTCGGGACTTGCTCCGGCCACCACCGACGAAAACATACTCTTTCCGAGAAATACCGGCGAAAACGGAGTGTGGCAGAGCTACGAGTCGCTAATCGGTGAGAATAATTACCAGAAAGTTGCCCCCGTCAGAACGGCGGGTCGACCCCGTCCGGCAACAGCATCAACGCCACCACGGTCATGTGGAGGTCGGCCAGCGTCAGCAACGGATCCAACCGCTCCTCGTGCGGCCCCCGGCCGTACTCGTCGTACACCTCCGACACCAACGTCTTCAGCGAGTGATCCACCATCCGCCACAGATTGTACAGCAGCAGGCTGTACGCGAACGTGAAGAACCGCATCCGGTAGTCCGTCGACCGGATCGACGGCAGCAGCGGCTTGACCATCTTGTACTCGATTTCGATGTCCCACCGCTTGGAGTACTCGTCAGAGAGCCCGATGGCCTCCATCGGCGACACGTCGTCCGCGTTCGTCACGAACACGGCGTACTCGTTGTCCTCGTCCACGGCCCAGTCCTCGTCCTCCGCCGGCACGTACAGAAAGCTCGCGTCGTGGCTGTAGCCGTCCTCGCCCACGGTCGGGTCGTCCGCCACGTCCACGTACGGGGTGTCCGAGGTCAGGTACAGGGACGCGTCCCGTTCGACGCGACTCCGCAGCGTCATGTCTTCCTTCACGTCGCTCAACTTGTCGGCGACGTTCTCGCCCCCGACGGTCGCGTTCTTCTTTTTGGGAATCAGGTAGTTCACGCCGTGGTACTGGTCGATGACGTGGCCGACGGCGTGTCCGTCGAACGCCCGGTCGGCCATCACGAGCTGGATGTCGACGTGCTTCCGCGCCTGTGTGAGCAAGCGGTCGACCACTTCGGCCCAGCTAACGGTCTCCCCCTCCTCCCCTTCCCACGTCGAGTCGTGACGGACGGGTTCGACCGCCAGCACGATGGGTGCGTTCCGACCGACGACCGTGAGCGTCGCGTACTCGTACTGGTAGGTGTGGCTGTCCTCGCCGCCGTTCACCATCTCGGGGTAGTCGTCCTTTGGCACCTTCGTCCTTCCCGTGTCTCTGCCGACCGCGATCCGGTCGTCCTCCGGCTCGATGTCCTCTTCGTCCTTCCACGGGGAGACGTTGAACGGGTCGTGGGTCGTGTCGAGGGCGGCCACCACCGGCTCTGTGAACAGCGCGGTCGGCGCGATGTTGGTCATCTGCCTGTCGACGGCGGCGTTGAACTGGTTCGTGACAGAGGAGGCGACGTCTCGCCAGTCGGGCGTGGGGAGGCGGGCTCCGGGGTACTCGGAGAGGTCGTAGTCGTGGTCGTCGGGGAGGCCGAGCATCTGGACTGCGTACAGGTGGGTGTCGTGGTGGAGTGCGTCTCGGCGGAACTTGTTGAACGTCCGGAACACGCTGTGCGTCCCCGCGCGTTTCGAGAGGCTCATCGCGGTCTGGTGTTCCCACACCCGCCTGTCGGCGTGCTTGGTGTTGTCGGCGCGGCCGGTGTCAAGCACCGGCCAGACCTCGTTTTGCGCCCCGGTGATGACGTGCTTGGCGTGCCGATCCACGTAGTGGTGAATCGGCTCGCCGCTCGCCGCGACCTCCTCCGGTGACGGATCGCTGTCTGGCGGTTGGTCGGGGCTGTACGTGGAGTCGTGTTCCTCGGTCAACTCGGCAAACTCGTCGGCGACCGCCCGCAGGAAATGGCGCGTGTCCAGATCCTCGAACCGGTGTCGCTTCGTGTAGGAGATGGTCTCCTGCGACGGGGCACCGTCCAAGCCGAACCGCTGCTGGAGGTAGGGCCAGTTTTCGAGCTGGTCGGAGATGGCCTCCTGACTCATTCCGGTCACGCGCCTGTAGATGGCCAGTTTGAGCATCCCCTCGAAGTCGAAGGGGGTGTTGGTCTGGTGGTCGTGTCCGTCCGCGAGGAGGTGGGTCGGGAGGACGATCTTTCCGATGACGTACGTGAGATTGCCGTGTTCGGGGAAGAGTTCCTCCGCCTGCAGCCGCACGTCGTTCACGGCGTCTCGGAGGGAGTCGTCCAGCGGCATCTATGGAGGGTTCGAGACGGTGACGACTCGGTGTCTCCTCGGGTCGGCTGTCGCCGCGTCCGCCGCGTTCGCGAGCATCATTTTGCCGATCAATGGTATGATTTGTACTAAACTGAGGGCGTGTCGTTTCCGTGTTTCCGGGAAGCAGACCCCGTCGGTGACTGATGCCTGTGAAGTGGCGGGACGCGTAAACGCGTGTCGGTATTCTATCCGCTCTGCACCGTTCAGCGGCGGCACAATCCCCAAGTATTAGTATAGTATGTACTGTACTATTGGTGCCATGAGTGGTGAAGACGGCTCGGACGCACCCCTGTCGGCCTACCTCGAGGCCAAGGGCGCGGTCGAACTGCTCTGTGAAATCGAACCAAACGGGAGCCAGTTCACACGGTTAGTGGAGGAATCGACGGTCAGCCGGTCGACGGTCTCGACCCGCCTGCGGGAGGGCGAGGAACTCGGACTGTACGAGCGCCGAGAAATCGAGGGGCGCGGCACCTCCCACGCATACCGCCTGACCGAGGCGGGCGCAAAGCTCCGCCTCTACCTCGACCACACAGGTCTCACGGAGCGGTACCGCACGATCAAAGCGTTACGCCGGCACTTCGACGAAGACGTCGGGGAGCTGACGGAGTGGGCACGAGAGAACGAGGGAGAGTTCGATCCTCCAGTCGAGGAAGACGGCCTCCGGGAACAGCTCCGGGAGTACAGCAGACTTGGAGAGTGAAGGAGGCCGTCAGGTGTCGGAGAACCGGTCGGGCTCGATCCGTGACAGCCGCATCGCGTTCCCGGTGACGCCGAGACTCATCCCCATGTCGCCGACGACGACAGCGACGGCGACGCTGACGAGCCCAATCGGCACGCCGACGGCAAGCAGCGCCTTCACGCCGAGGCTCGTCCAGATGTTCTGCCGGATGACGCCGTTGGCCGTGTGCGACAGTTCGTAGAGGTACGGCAGCTTCCCGACGTCGTCGCCCATCAGCGCGATGTCGGCGGTCTCGAGCGCGGTGTCGGTGCCGGCGGCTCCCATCGCAATACCGACCTCCGCGGTGGCGAGCGCGGGCGCGTCGTTGATGCCATCGCCGACCATCGCCACCTCGCCGTACTCCGCCTGCAACTCCTCGACGGCGTCGACCTTCTCCTCCGGCAAGAGTTCGGCGCGGTACTCGTCGACGTCGACCTGCTCGGCGATGGCGCGGGCGGTGCCCTCGTTGTCGCCCGTCAGCATCACGACGCGCTCGACACCAAGCTCCTGCAGGCGCTGGACGGCCCGCTTCGAGGCCGGGCGCACCTCGTCGGCGATGGCGATGGCACCCAGCAACTCCGACTCCGTTCCGACGATAACGACCGTCTTGCCCTCCCGCTCCAGCGCGGCGAGCGCGTCCTCGGCGAACGGCCCGTCGTCGGACTCGGCCGCCTCTTCCGCCACGACGCCGCCGTCCGTCTCGCGGCGTGCCCGAGCGAGGTCGAAGCCCAACTCCTCGAAGAGTGCGGGCTTGCCCGCGTAGTACGTCTCGCCGTCGATCTCCCCGCGGATGCCCTTCCCGGTGAGGCTCTCGAAGCCAGTCGGGTCGGGCAGGTTGCCCACGCCCGCCTCGTCGGCACGGGCGAGAATCGCTGCGGCGATGGGATGCTCACTGCGCCGCTCCAGCCCGGCGGCGCGACGGAGCAGATCGTCCTCAGTGGTGTCGCCGACCGGGACGACGTCGGTGACGGCGAGTTCGCCCTTCGTGAGCGTCCCCGTCTTGTCGAGCGCGACGGCATCGACTTCGCCCATCGCTTCGAGGTAGTTGCCGCCCTTGATCAGCACGCCGTTCTTCGCGGCGCTGGTGATCCCCGACACCACGGAGACGGGCGTCGAGATGACGAACGCGCACGGGCAGGCAATCACCAGCAGGGTGAGTCCGCGGATGAACCACGTCTGCCAGTCGCCGGCGAAGGTGAACCCGTACCCGGCCACGTCCACCGAGACGGGGTCGGCGATGACCAACGGTGGAATGGCGGCGGTCAGGATTGCCAACACGACCACGACCGGCGTGTAGTAGCCCGAGAAGCGGTCGACGAACTGCTCGGTGTCGGTCTTCTTCGCCTGTGCGCCCTGCACCATCTCGATGATGCGCGAGAGCGTCGAGTCGCCCGCCGTCGACGTGACTTCGACTTCGAGGTAGCCCTCCTCGTTGATCGCGCCCGCGTACACCTCGTCGCCGGCGGTCTTGTCGACGGGGACGCTCTCGCCGGTAATCGGCGACTGGTCGACCGCGCTCTCGCCCTCGACGACCGTGCCGTCCAACGGAATCTTGTCACCGGGGCGAACGACCACGGTCTCACCCACCTCCACTTCGTCGGCGGGCACCGTGACTTCCTCGCCGTCGCGCACGACGGTGGCCTCGTCGGGCGAGAGTTCCATCAGCTCGCGCAGGGAGTCCCGCGCCCTGTCCATCGCGTAATCCTCGAGCAGCTCGGCGATGCTGAACAGGACGGCCAGCGTCGCCGCCTCGACGAAGTAGCCGATACCGGTCGCCGCGATGATCGCCGTCCCCATCAGCAGGTCGATGTCGAGGCTTCGGTTCTTCGCGGAGTAGTACCCGCTGCGGACGACGGGGATGCCGCTGGCGGCGACAGCGCCGAGGAACAGGACGTCGGCGATGTGGAGCGGGTACTCGAGGACGCTCGCCACCGTGACGTTCTGCCCGGTGAGGAGGAACTCGAAGAGGAGGCCGAGCGTGACGAACGCCGCGCCGAGCCACGTCTTCTTCGCGCGAGGACTCGTCCAGACCTCCGACGGTGGCGCGATGTCGGCGCCACCGGCCGCATCCTCTGACTCATCGTGGTCGGAATCCGACTCTCTGACGACCTCGTAGCCGGCGCCTTCGATTGCGTCGACCACATCGGCCTCGCTGATGCGGTCTGAGTCGTACGTGACGTTGGCCGTACCGGTGGTCGGCTGGAGCGTGGCGTCAACGACGCCGTCGACGCGCTGGAGGCTCTTGTCGACTTTCTGGGCGCAGGACGGACAGTCCATCTCGGGGACGACGAGGCGGGCGGTCAGCTCCCGTCGCTGCCCGCCCCCGCTCGTCTCCCCCGCTGCGTCCGGATTCTCTGTCATCACCTCACAGTAGGGGCGTCAGTTCGATAAGCCTTTGTTGGAATATTCCAAATCGAGGTTCAGCGTGTTGCCGGGGGATCTTCGGGCAACCGTTCGTCGGCGACGTGCTGCTTCGCCAAGTGTTCCTCCGCCCGGCGGAGTCGGTAGGTGAGCGTCGACCGCGGCACGTCGAGATGCTCGGCCAGTTCGCCGACGTCGACTTCGCGTGGGGACTCGTAGTACCCGTGTTCGACGGCTGCCCGGAGTGCGGCCTCCTGCTCCGGCGACAGACCACTTTGCGTCTCGTCGCTTCCCCCCACCGACGCAGTCGTGTCCGCGGTTCGGAGCATCTCCATCCGGGCGCAGTCCCCGACGGCGACTTCGAGGGCGTCGAAGAACGCGGCCACGTCGCCCTCTCCGGAGTGGATGAGTCGCCACGTGTAGTGGCGGCCCTCGTGACGGGTCTCGAACAACACGCTCTTGCCGAGATGGTCGCGGGCGATGTGGGGGACGGACGCGCAGGAGGGGGTGCGCTCCCAGTCGGAGTACAGGACGAGCGTGTCGTCCGTGCGGTCGAGGACGCGAGTGGTCTGTGTGGCGCCGCAGTCCTCGGTAGCCAGACAGTCGGCGTAGTAGTCGCTGGTGAGAAAGGCGTCCTCGATGGCGTCGAGTGCGTCCGGAATGCCGGTCGCGTGGTCGACTCGCCAGAGCTGCTCCGCAGTGGCGTGCAGCGAGAGCGAGCGGACGCGGGCGTCGGGGTGGTCAGCGAGGGCGTCCGCCACCCTGTTACACCCCGGCTCGTATTCGAGGGCGAAGACGAGTTCGCGCATACCCACGCGTAGAGGGCGGCTGGATATAACACGTGGGCTCGGTGCTGCCATCGTGTCGACTGGAGTCAGATCACGTCGTCGGGGTCGTGTTCCTCCCGCATTCGCTGGGCCTCGGCGGCGTACTGCTCCTGCAGATCGGCGTCATTGACCGAGCCGAGATTGTCCGGGTCGGCGTCGACGGCGGCCGTCGTGTCGCGGACGTCGGTGAAGGAAGTGAGCGCCCGTTCTTTCCGGAAGTATCGTTCACCGTCTGGGGTTGCATAGGTGAGGATGATGAGATTCTGCTCGTCGTCGGAGTACGTCCGCTCGACGAGCCAGACGCGGACACCGTTCGAGTCGGAATCGCTGGGCATGGCTGTTCGTTCTCTTCCGGGTCGGAAAGGGGTAGTGTTGGAAATGTGGTCGACAGTGACTCGCTTGCTGAAAATCCCATATCTTTGTCATAGACGCGACTCCCTCATATTGTCCCGAATACAGGCGTCAGATCAAGTATGAAAAGTGCCGAACAGAGACGAGAGGATGGATTCGAGCCGATAGAGGTGGAAACCAAGCGATTGGTAGCGTTCTACTTTCCGATACTGTGGGACCTCAGGAGAGTCAGAAATCATATAGCAATATATGATTTATGGATTTTTTGAAGTCGGATATTCGCGGTTTTCAGGGCTTCTACTTGTCTAATTGGGTTGTCTGGTGGCATCGTACAGCCGCTTACGTTTAGCGCGATAAACGTAAACAGATTCAAGGAGATGGCCGCCGTCTGCCACAGCCAACACCATGTCGCCGCCCAAACCCCGGGATACAGACCCTCAAGACACCACTCAAGAGTCACGGTGGGACGCGGTGGCCGTCCTCGACGTCCTCGAGGACTACCTAACTGACAAAGGGAAAGGGCGAGATGGCGAGAGCGGACAGTATCGACGACACGCCGACCGCGAAGTGAATCGTTTCGTCGAGTTCCTCGCCGGCGACCGATCGACGTCGTCGGTGACCTTCGAGGAGCTGACCGTCGAATCCCTCCGGGAGTACGCTCGCTACCTCTCTCGACAGGGCTGGACTGAGGGCACAGTCCGGAACTACTACGCCCACGTCTCCGGGTTCTGTGGGTGGGCGGCACGTGAGGGCTATCTGTCGGGGAATCCCGCCCAACGCCGTCGTGCGAAAGAGCCACTTCCCGAGGACACCGGGCGAAAGAGCGGGGAACAGCAGGCGTGGACGGCCGAGCAGCGCGAGCAACTCCTCTCGTACGTCGACGAACGAGCACACGAGGCAATTGACGACGTCGCGAGCGACCGCCAGGCCGCAATCAAAGCCTGTCGCGACCGGGCGCTCGTCTACGTCCTCTGCTTTACCGGGGTTCGGGGCGCGGAGATACTGGCCGACGACGGTGATGATCGACGCGGTCGGGATGGTCTCCGCTGGGCGGACGTCGCCCTCGAGGACAACAGTATCCAGGTCCTTGGGAAGAGCGGGAAGTGGGACGATAGACCGCTTCCTGAGCCAGCAGTACCCTCGATTGAGCGCGTTCGGAGTGTGCTCGCTCCTTCGAGTGAGGACTGGCCGGTGTTTCCGACGCTCGATTACCCGACGCTCGTACAGACGTTCACACAGGCGATGACTAGTCGGGGATACGACATCGGGGAGGTCGAGAACCTCCGCCGAGAGCAGGTGAACGACGGTGAGGCGTCCGTTATCGAACTCCTCGCGGACTATGATATCGCACCACCGGCGTTGACGACCCATGGCGCTCGGACGGTTCTGAAGCGTCTCACGGACGAGGCGGGCATCGAACTGGACGACAAGCACGGGTATCTCGCGCCGCACGGAGCCCGCCGTGGTGTCGGTGAAGTCCTCGTCAGGGCGTATGGCCACGCTGAGGCGGCTCGCTATCTCGACAATTCCGAGGAGATCGTTCGCGAACACTACTCACATATCGAGGCCGGAGAGCTGGCCGACCGCGCTGAAGCTGCCTTCGCCGAACACCGTGAGAAACAACGACCCCCCGTTAAGGAGGGAGATGAGGAACACACAGAGGACGGTGGGGTGGATACAGAGTCGGAGACAGGGTAGGACATCTCATAATTCCCTCTCAACCGTGTGCAACGGTCGGTAGCCGTTTCCCCGTTCTTTGGATCAGGATTTCCCGCGCGTTCCGTTGTTCGTCTCAGTAGCGCTCGAGCAGTTCTTCGATGTACGCGTCGAGGTCGTCGTGGTTGAGTCCGGCTCTCATGACTGCTTCGAGGAAGTGCTTGTGTTTCTCGATCTCCCCCTTGTCTTCCATGACTCGTTGGGCATTCGCTTTCGTGTATGCCTGGTTGAGCTCCTCTTGGAACTCTTCAGTGAGGTACACAGCGTACTTCGTCCGGGTTCTGCGGGTGCTGTTCGGGTCGGGGTCAGGGCCGCGAGTCTTCTCAGTAGAACTTGTCTCACCCTCGGAACTTGTCGAACTCGCGGAACTCGTAGAACCCGTATCACCCGTGTTACCTGTCTCATTTCCATCTCCTTCATCACCGGCTTCATCATCGGTCTCCTGGGGCCGCTTCCCGACTCGACCACTGAGAGCGTTGCCGAGAGCGTCATCAAAATCTCCGCCGGACGGTGGATCAGCGTCTTCGGATTCGGTTTCGTCTTCGGGTTCTCCGTCAGTCATGCGAAGTAATCCTCCACGGCACGTGCGAGGCCGTTGTAGGTCTCACGGACTTCCTCGGCCTTCTGTTCCCGATGGCGATTCTCCGGTTCATAGGTGTAGATACTGTGGTTTTGAGCAAACGCGCCTTCGATGGCGACTGTCTCTGGTATGGTGAACGTGTGCTCTTCTCCGATGTTCTTGTGGAACCACTCGAGGCGGTCCTCGCTGATGTTGTTCCGGGTTACAGCATTGACCACCGCTCCCACAATCCCGATATCTGTTTGGAACTCGCGTTCGAGTTGGTTGATCTCCTGTGTAAGGAGATTCATCGAGAACGTCGCGATTGGGTCTGCACGTGAGACAAACAGGACGTTACGGGCGGCTAACAACGCGCCGTCTGCGAGTGGTCCCATGTTGGGTGGTGAATCAATGAGCACATAGTCGTAGTCGTGCTCAATCCGGTCGAGTACCATCCCCAGGCGCTCCTGGGTCCTGCTGAGTGACCAGAGCTCACGTTCGAGCTGGAAATTGCTCCCGTGGGCTGGTAGGACGTCGAACTCGCTGTGTGAGACGATGAGGTCATTTACCTCGTCGAATCGATCAATATCTGTCATAATGTCGTAGAGGGACCGATCCTCACTCACGTAGTATTCGCGCAGACCCAGCGTGATGGTGATGAATCCCTGGGGGTCTGCATCGACGACGAGCACGTCGCTATCCTCATCAAGTCCCTCAGAGACGGCGAGCGCTCCTGCGAGATTGATCGTCGTCGTACTCTTTCCGACACCGCCTTTTTGCATCGAGATCGAGAGTCGATGTGTCATGGGTATCTCGTGTTATCTGTAGAACCTGTGTGATACGGGTACTGCCAGTTCTACAGGTTATGTGGCGAGGTACTCGTAGAACGCGTATAAATCTACGTCAGACACGTTCTTTGGGTTATATGAGTTATACAGGTTCTACGGGTTTTACGAGTTATACGCTAAGATTCGTGTTCCTCCTTGGCCCTACTACCGTGGTACAAAGGTTCCACACAGAACCTGTGTTCTACAGGTTCTTCGACCAGATGCGTTTCTGCTGGCTCATGGGCCGAGTGGCTAAACGAATGTAGCGTAGTCCGTCGATCTACCCCATCACCGAAATGATATACGGCCTGAGTCCCTATTTCGATTGGCCAAGACTTCGACACCCGGATAGGAGCGTCTGTGCGGACAGGTGACGAGGCAGAGATTGCCCCAACATACGGGGTGACCTCCCGCTGTCACGCTGACATCTTTAGGAGGGTGTTCCAGTGGAATCTCACGGGTGGTGCCGTGGGAAGCCACTCCGTTGCAGATGCCCCGGTAAGTGCCGTAGTCTGACCATCCCCCAGCGCGTCTCGCCGTGAATACGCGGTTTTGTGGGGGGAGAGAGCGTGAGGGTCCAAATCCCTTTTTGTCGCCTCGTCGCGTAGAGCATCTGAGCGGCACGCGACCGCCGCCCCCCTCCGAAAACCTCCACCATGCCTTACCTCGCGATGCGTCCGAACGGCGACCGGGTTCTTCCTCTGGACGTCGGAGACGACGACACGATTCTGTGCCCACTTTGCGAAGAGTCACTCGGCGTTCGCCGGTCGCACTACAACCGGGGGTGCTTTGTCTCGAAGCATTTCGTGCATCCGCGAGGGTCGGAGTGTCCGGGCGAGTCGAATCTCCACGCCAAACTCAAGACCATCGCGGCGATGAAGCTGCGTGAGGTGTTCGAGACGGCGTCCGTAGATCACGAGCGGCAAATCCCCGGGACAAATCGGATTGCGGATGTCGTCGCGACGTTCTCCACCGAGTTGTACCCCTTTGGGAAGGGGCTCATCGTCGAGATTCAGCACAAGCACGCCGAGAAAGAGATTGGCCCGATCACTGGGGAGTATCTAAACGCGGGCTACTCGGTGTTCTGGGCGTACCAGTCTGATTTCGAGGGCCACGACATGGCGTTCGCCGAACACCGCGTCAAGCGGCCGTGGCCTCACGCGGTCCCTCTCGTCGGGGGAGTGGACGGCTATCCTGACCCCGTGCAACGATTGTTGGACCCCGAACCGGCTGAGGAAGTGCGCCTGGAGGTGCCGTTCCCGACGGAGTATCTACGGGCCCACGCGCTCGAGGTCATCCCGCCGCTGCGCGGTCACTACGATGAGGGGCGGTCTCAGGAGGGCTGGGAGCGAATCGACACAGTCTCGCTCCACGGCAAGGGCCGCGAGCGAGCGTGGGTGAACGTCCTGCGCTCGCCGTCGAATCACATCTTCCTTGAGTTCTGGAAGAAGGATACCAAAGACGGCGAGTCGGAGTATCTCATCACCCACATCGGCAGTGAGTTCCCTGAGCGGTTCGAGGAGTTCATGGAGGATGCCAGGACGTGGTTTTCATCGGAGGACGTCGACCAGCAGGTTGCACACTGGGTGGGTGGTGCGTCGTTGAGTTTCCGAGGGACGGCGTTGTGCGAGTCGTGGTTGTCGCTGGTGAAGGTCCCGTTCGGCCCGGTGAAGTTCGTGGTCGCCCGCCGAGACACGAAGGGGAACACGCGGACGTGGGCGGTGAACTACCGGAGCGGCGATCTCGGTCGCTTGGCGGCGTTGCGGCATCCGATTCGGCGCTTGTTCGGAGACATCACGGACACGGGCGCTGCTGTGACGGAGACGGGGGAATCGACGGTGGCTCGCTAATGGATGCCAGGCAATTCGCCAGACGTAGTTCACGACTAGAGCTCGTCCCAGGCCGGTGGTTCGGATGACCCGGCGACACCTGTTGGCCTGTGTTCGTGGACGAGTGCGAGGGCATCTGTCGATGGCGACGGTGAGATGCCCGACGCACGCAATTCCGTTTCCGTCTGCGTCTGCGCGTCGGACTTGATGTGAATCTGGACCGGGGGTTCGTCCGGATTCTCGGTCGGGATCTCGACGTCGACTGGTAGCGTCTCCCCGCGCTCCTCGTAGATGGTGTCGCGGCGCTCGGTGAGTCGGCGGATAATGCCCCCCCGATTTCGATTCGCTCGTTCGTACTCGAGGTACTGTTCGACGGTTTCCACTTCCCCCATCATCGTGATTGCTGGGGTGATGACGCGATAATTCGATGTATCGAGAAGTTTCTGTGGCGGGAGCTGTTCAAGGACTGCGGCGTCGTGGCTCATCGCGTCACACCTGTATCCGCTCGTGTTCGCCGTGGGTGTTCGCGTTCTCTGGTCCGAAGCGTCCCCACGCATCGAGGTGCGAGCAGGCATCGTCGACGACGTGTTCGATTGCGCCTTTGGTCGAGTCGTCTTCAGGTGGGCGTTCGACGATACGTGCGAGTTCGAGAGCGTCCTCGAGGCGGATGTGTGGGTGTTCTCGATAGAGGGCTTCGACGACGGCCTTCGCGAGGGCTTCTAGGTCGTCTGTGTGGCGGTGTGCCTCGTCGAGGCGTGCCCTGACGACGGCACTGAGGTGTTGCACACGGCGGGTGCGGGCGATGCTGGCGTCTACGGAGTCCATGTCCGGAGTCGGGGCGGGCGGCGTCGGCTGGTGGTCGGTCGTGGTTCGGCTGGCGGTGGCGATTTCGGTATCCATCGGGCAAGTCCCTCACCGATTCCGGGGGCGACAAACGGGGCGCGAGTTCGTTTCCTACGCAACAATTATACTGAGTCCATACGTTGTGTGTTGCGTAGGAAAATGGCCTCGGACTTCTCCGACAGCACCGACGAAGATTACCCTGAGCCCCCGGATGAGCTGGCGAATTGGGTCGTGGACCCGCTTCAATCCCAGAGCATTCCGAAGCTCGAGCGCGTGATCGAGTACGCCGAGGAGTTGATTGCCCACAAGTCGCGACCCGTCTCGGTTGCGGGGGCGGACGAGAGTGAGGACGCAGACGGGACTGCTGAGGATCGGGGCGGTGAGACGGTTGATACGCTGCCACAGAAGGACCAGCCTGCTCCGGAGCGCCGTCGTCGACAGAAGGAGTTTGAGGAGATGCCGAAGTCAGAGCGGATTACACTCTCGGATGAGGAGTTGCGGCGATACGGGACGGTCGAGATACGGAAACTCGACTGTGGCCCTGGCTGCAAGCAGTGTCCACACGGCCCGTATCGCTACTGCGTCTTCAGGAATAGCAAGGGAACGGTGACCTCGAAGTACGCGGGGAAAGCGAGCGGCGAGTAGGCGCCATCTCCCCCACTCCCGAGTGTACTGATCGGTAAATCCTGAGCCATTCCTCCGAGGTCGCGGCCTTGCTTACTCGCCGGATTCGTAGAAGTCAGTAGTGGTCGTCGACGGGCGTGACGAACCACTGCTGGTCGTCGTCGCTGTCGCCGGTTGAGATGGTTTCGAGGAGATCGCGGTATTCCGAGGGGGTTCGAATGGCCGTTCCGTACTCGTCGTAGAGGTAGTACATGGGGCCGCCGTATTCCCCGACGCCGTACATCGCGTACCGGATATCGCCGGTGTACGTGTCGATGTAGTCGTCTTCGTCGGTTGCGAGCCCGAGTGGATTCCAGGGTTCGACACTGGCTTCGACGCTCGCGCCTTCGAGAATTTCTTCATCGGAGAGCTGCTCGAAGCCGGCGCGGATGACGGCGAGTTTCCGTGAGAGTTCGTTCATCGTCGAGTGCCACGCCTCCTCGATGAGTCCGTTCCCGGTGTCGCTGTCCGCGGGGACGGAGCCGATGTCTCGGAGCTCTTGGGGGAGCGAGTCGCTCCATCGACCACCGTCGATCATGAGCGTGCCGTAGTCGAATGTGGGATACAGCGGGGCGTCGTAGCCACCGAAGAGGCCACGAGCGATTCCGGTTGCGTCCTCGGTGCAGTGGGCCTGCGAGATGACGCGGATGAGCATATGCATGGGGAGCTGAAATTGGAATTGGATTTGAGAGTCGGGTCAGGGCGAGAGGAAGAACGCTTCATCGTCAACGCCGATACCGAACAGTGCGCCGGGGCCGTTTCCTTCGGGGTCCATTGAGGGATAGAGGATAGCCCCGGATTCGAGTTCGATGACAGGCGGCGAGTTCCCGCGACGAGCAGTCCAGCCTTCGCGTTCGAGTTCTGTATCGCTCATCTTGCGGATGGCGACGATTCGCTGTCCTTCGATCTGGTCGTCTGTGTTGGGTTCCATTTGGGGATGGCCTCCGCTACGCGGGGCCGGACAAATGAGCCCAAATTAGGCGTCGCCGTCGGGGAGATGCACAGTATCGTGACGGGAGCGGTTGTCTCTCTTGAGATATGGGTGTCGACCGTGAACGGGGTCGATGTGCTGTTCCACAGTATCGCTTAGGGGTCGCCAGAACCGAGTTCAGTCCGACAGTGGTTTGTGGCGTGGTTGCCGGAACCCTTATCACGAATTATCCATAATTCACAATTGAGATGGCGCACTCTCCCTCCCGATCGGGCCGACCGCCTATTCAGCAGTTGCAGACGGTCGCTGACCTTCTCGACAGCCCAGCGCTCGCCCGGCTGTATGCCCACATCTTACAATATGGCCCAATTACCGTGTCTGAGATCGTCGACACGCTCGACATCCCCCAAGGGACTGCTTACGATTACGTCCAGAACCTCGAAACCGCTGGTCTAGTGGAGAAATCCCGCGAGCAACGTCCCTATGAATACGACGCGGAGGCGATTGCACTCACACTCTCGACGGACGGAGAAACCCAGACGATTACCCCTGCCCTTATCGCAGCTGTTGCCCGCCGCGATGAGGACGAGGACATCGATGTCTACATCGAGCGACATGGCCTTGACGGCCTCGCTGCCGCCCTTGAGTACGCCTACGAGTACATAGACGGTACAGTCAATCATCGAATCGCGGCTCGGGAACTTGACCTCTCACCGCTCGAGGCCGAAATCATCCTACAGGCGCTGGAACCAGTCGCCGCTGAATATGCCGACGCGGCTGCATGACGACGGTTTATCTCGCTGATACCGGTGTGTTCGTCCGATGTGGTGGCCCGGATAACGACAAATTCCAACGGCTTCGCCGAGCCGTTCGACAGGCAGGTATCTCACTCCGTATTCCACAGCGGGTTTACGAGGAACTTGGCGGCGATCCCGCGGCGAACGAATACCCGTCAGGGAGCATTCCGTATCCGAAGGGATTCGAAGAGGGATGGATCGTTGTCGCCGATGATCTCGACTACACCAACCCACTTGTCTCGACTGTGATGGATGAGGCCCGCCGCTTCATCGCGAACGAAACCGACCGCGAGGAAGACCTCATCGAGAAAGCGGATACGGCGCTTGTTGGCCTTGCTGCCCAGATACTTGACGCTGGAGAGGTAGACCATATTGTTCTCTTGACGACCGACAAACCAGCAGGCAAGGCGGCCGAGGCGATAATCCCTCGACACGGCTTCAGCGATTGTATCGAATTTCGGTATGTTAGTGTCGAGTACCTCGAAACGCTCACTGCGGGCGAATTCCGCACGCGTTAATCCTTGCGATGGGATTAGCTACACTCGCTCTTCGACGACGCTGTCCCACAGTCCCTCGTAGTATTCGACGTGGTCACGCTCGGTTTGCGAGCGGTATGCGAGGGTCCGACCGTCGTCGTAGGAGACGACGATGGCGTGTTCGAGTGGGGAGGTTTCATCGTCATCGTAGTCGACGCGTGTCTCCCACTCGTCCGGGCCGGGGAGCGCGTCGGGTTCGTAGATGTCACCGCCCGTCGCCGCCCACACGGGGTCGTCTGGTTCTCTGACGGCGGGCCCGTAGCAGTCGCGGAGCGTGGGCATCGTGGGCCATACGCCCCGGTCTTCCCAGTAGGCTCGCATCTCTCGGAGGCTTCGACGGACGGTGCTACGAATGGAGAGTTGGTCGGCGCGTTGCCACCCGTCTCGCGACCAGGACTCGCCGTTGTAGGCGACTTTGTGCGGGCCGTTCCAGTCGAGGCCGACGATATCGGCGGGTGGATCGCCGGTCAGCGTCGGCTGGGTGAGTTGCTGGATGGCGTTCCACTGCTTGGGTGGACTCGCGCCGAGGAGATGCACACGCTGGCCGCGCCAGTTAGCGTAATCGGAGAACTCGTTCGCGAGGATATCCGAGTAACCCATCGAGTAGCCCAGGACGAGCGGGGTTCCTGGGACCTCGGCGTCCCCGATGATGGCGATTGCTTCGTGGCACTTCGGGACGATGATGAGCGTCGCGTCTGGGAAGTCGGCTTTGAGCTCGCGGGCGGCGTCGACGTAGCGATGAGCGGCGTCGGGAGTCGGTGCGTCGCCGATGACGCCGATTTCGGGTTCGTGGGTTCGGAAGGTTTCGAGATACCGCTTGAGGTCGGGGTTTTTGAAGTCGTTGTCGAGCATCCCGAGTGGGATGTCGACGTTGCGGAGGTGGTCGGTCTGGAGGCGACAGTCCTCGCGGATGCCGGTGACGAAGCCGAGTTCGTGGGCGTCGGTCGCGAAGGGGTGTCGCGAGAGGAAGGCGACGTACTCAGCACGTCGAGCAGTCTCGATATCCTGGACGTGTATCGACGAGTCGGGGCTCGTGTGCTGTGGTTGGGCGTGTGCCATATCTCGAATCTGCGGTGAGAAGGTGGTGATCGGCTAGCGGCGCACGGCGCCGCCGCGAACAAACGTGCTCCTAGTGGTCACGCCGACGAGGGGGGCGTCGGTGACGCGATTTCGATTGGCTTGGCCGAGTCTGCCCCGGCCTCGACGAGCGTGGTGAGGCCGTTGAGGGCGTTGACTGCGATGGGATTCTCGAGGCGGGTTTCGACGGTGGCGTATCCGTGGAGGGATGCCCACTCGACGGCGTCGGCGATGAGCCCACGAAGTGTGTTCACGGGGTAGGCGAGCAGCGGCGTTTGTACGGCCACAGATGCCAGCGTGACGGCCGCCGAGTTGTTGCGAGGGTTCGGCTCTCCGGAGTGATCACGGACGGCGAGCGCGGCTACCAGGGCGTCCTCGGGGGTTCGATACCCAAAGCAGGCGACGAGTGGGGCAGGGGTGGTGTCTCTAATGGCCTCGTCCACGCCGAGGCTATATTTCTCGAAGAGCGCCTGTGCGTCCGGTGAGAGACTGCCTCCTCGACGGCCGAGCGTGTCTTCTCGGGTTTGGATCAGGTCGCCCTGTGGGATGTCCTGCAGTGAGGTATCCCCGCCACCGTGTGCTGTGCCCCGGTCGGTAAGGTGGGACTGTTCGGCGTCGACACGACCGGCGGGCCGCCGGGCTTCGAGTGAGTGTTTGGAGAGGCAACGTCTGTAGCGACGTCTCCGGTAGGTTCCTCCACCGACGCGCCCGCTGCGAGAGTGCCACTCGCGCAGGTCTGTGGTGGTGGTATCGAGGTGTGTGAATCCGGCAGCTCGGTACATCGTCCCCTCGTTATCGTTTTGGACGCCTGCGTAGGTGAGGAGCCGGTCGTAGCCTTCGAGCGTGGCCCACCGGCAACACCGCGAGAGGAGCCACGACCCGGTGTTCGCGGGCCGGTTGGGATGGGCGGCAAAGCGGTACAGTTCGAGGGTCTGTCCATCGGCGTTGTGTCGTCCACTGGGGCGGCCGAGGACGGCCATCGCAACGTCTCGCCCCTCATAGACTGCGGTGAGCGCGATTCGGAACGGCTTGGTGACGGGGTCGTGCTGGTATTGGACGGTCGGATGTTTGAGGAAGCCGTTGACTCGCGAACGAGTCCCGCCTCCACGTTCGGCACGGAGTTCGAGGTGGCTGGTAGTGGGTGCTCCGCCGGGCGCGACGAGTCGGGGGTCGCAATCGCGATAGGTCCGATGGGCGTGATAGGCAGCGAGGGAGTCGAAGCCGGTCTCGACGATGACGACCTCCCCGGAGTCAACCATCGTGTCGATCTCGTCGTCGTCGGCCGTGGTGAGAGTAGCGGGATGCCCAAAACAGAGTGGGCCCCCTGGTGGGACGTACCACTCGAACATCGGAGTGGCGTCGTCGCCGACGTAGCGACCGACGGCATCGAGGTAGGGGAAGGCGACGATGTCGCCGGGACGAAGCGGCCGTATCACTCTGGAGTCGGGGTGGGGGAGATGCACAGTTCCGGGTAGGGTGGTGAGGTGTGTTGTTCGCGGGCCGGGGGCGTCAGGCGCTCGCCCAGCCGAAGAAGAGGTACGTGTTGTCGCCGAGGTAGATACACCCGGCGGGTCCCCATTTGCTGTCGATACGCGGGTCCTGGTCACGGATGAGCTGGCTGGCGTATTCGCCGGGGTCGGTATCTCCGACTTCATCGGGGGGTATCTCGGTGAACGACGTCTTCTCGGCTATCGTGCCGGTGTAGCCGGCGTGTCCGTGGCGGTATTGCGCGTCCTCGACAGCGTTCTGGAAGCCACTTTTTGCGTTTTCTCCGCTCGAACGGGTGTAGAACGTGTGTGCTCCCATTAATGGGCCTCCTCGGTATCTTCGGGAGCGGAGCCGACGAAGAGTCCGGCAGCGTCGTCGGGCGGCCAGTTGTCGCGGCGTGCTTCGCTGGTGGCCCAGAGTGCGAATTCGATGTCGGAGACGCGTTCGCTCCCAGCCATGTGATGTTCGTGGCTACGGCCTATCGTTTCGAGATCACGGCTGAGGTGGAACCAGGCGTATTCGGTGACGACCCGTTCGGGATTGTTGAGGACCGCTGGCGGGACGGCGAACGCTTCGTGGTCCCAGAAGGCCCACATCTCGTCGCCGGAGCGTATCCCGTGGTCGCCCGTTGACTGGTCGATGAGTCTGATTTCGTCGGCGGCTTCATCGACGCGGATGACGCGGAAGATGTGGCCCCCGTCTCTGGTGACGAAGAACATTCCCGGGTGGAGTTGCGCGTAAATGGGTTCCTCGTCGTCGAAGACGTGGCTGGGGCGGGTCATCAGTGGAACTCCACGTTGTGGCTTCCACACTCGTCACACCAGCAAGCTCGCGTCTCGAGTTGTTGGTGCTCTACGCTGTCCAAGTAGCCTTCCCCGTCGTAGATTCGGGTTTCGGTTCCTTCGACTTCGTGGTTGAATGCGACTGACTGCCCGCAGTCGAGACACTCAGGCATCATCGCTCCCCCGTGGTGGCGACGCGGTCCGCAAGCACAAGGTCGTCGTAGGGGCGGTCTTCGCCACACTCGACGCAGAAGACGCCGTTCTCGCCGATGTCTGACCCCGTGATGGGGCCGTCTTTGCTGGCCTCAACGTCCACGTGGCCGTTCTCGAAGCGATGCACACCGCCGAATTGGACCTGGTGGATGATCCAGGAGAAGCGCTCGCCGCCGCACTCGGGGCAGGCGAGGAAGCCACTTCCGTGTTGGTTCGTATTCGTATTTCCGATGCTGTCGCTGTGTGTCATCTCGTGGTTGTCCTCCACCGGCTACGGGGAGCCACAAACAAGCGGTGACTTCGCGGCCGGAGACGGGCAACGTGGATTCGCAGACGGGCTTCAGGACGTCACGATCGGCGTGATCGTGTAGGCGAAGCCGGGCACAATCCAGAGTTCTGGTTCTGCGCTCCCGTATTCGGGTGGCGTGTACTCCTCTGGACTGTCGGGGACGTGATACCCATCGAGGAGGTCGACAAAGTCGCTGGCCGTAGTGACTGGTGCGCCAGCTTCGTCGTTGAGATAGAACCACGGTGCGGCTGGGCGGTCCTCGAGTGGATTGTCGAGCCAGTCGGTCCGTCTCCGCGCTTTATTCAACAGGCGAAGGCCGTCTTCGCTGGCGACAGGCACGGCATCGGGGAGCGCGCCCCGTCCGACGGTGAACGGTCGGATGTCGGACTCTGGGGCTTCGTGGATGAGGAAAAACGTCCGGCCGTCGAATCCGGTCGGGAGATCGGGGATGGTCTCGCGGTCGTGGAACGCGTGAGTGGCCTTGATGATGGCCTCATAGCGCGAGCAGGCGGGGACGACGGCGAACGCAATGTCGTCGACGGTGGGTTCGTAGCCGATGGCGAGCTCGTCGAAAACGGGCGCGTAGGCGTCAGGGTGGGCGTTGGCTTCCTCGAGTTCGCGTTCGCAGTCTGCACAGAGGTCGTCGCTTGCGGTAATGGGCCGGTCGCACTCGCTACAGTCAGTCTCGGTGTTATACGGGCCCGAGTCGCTATCGGGAGTTCTGGGGCCGTAGTGTTCGTTCTCGTAGTAGGTGTCGCCGAAATCCTCGGGGCTGTAGTAGTCGCGGTCGTCGGTAGGCATAGGAGGGCGTCTCAGGGTCTATACACCACTGTCATATTTAAGAGAGGTTGGCGTTCAGGCCTCGTCGTCCTGGGGCTCCTTGCGGGAGCTTTGTCGGCGCTTCTGGATCTCGAACATGAAGCGGGCGTTGGCTTGCTCGCCGTTGAGTGTTCGTTGGTCGAGTGCGGTATCGGCGAACAGCGTCCCCTGCTGACCGGGGGCGGTCTTGAGGGGATCGGTGGTGGTCCGTCCCGAGCGGATGGCTGAGAGTGGCCGGTCGTCGATGAACTCGTCGCTCCCGCCAGTCTCGATCCGTGAGGTTCGCTGGCGGGTATCGATGTCGACGCCGTGATGGAAGAGTGTGGTCTCGAACGGTTTGTCGTCGAGCGCGAGCAGGCCGTGTTCGTCGATGGTCTTCGTGCCGGGCGTGCGGTCGGTATCACCGTCGACATCAGCGTCGGAGTCGATTACGAAAACGGATTGGTGATGGACGGTAAACGTGCGGTTCTGCGGGCTGGCGCTGGCTGTCTCGGAGTTCATGATATCGTCGGGGTTCGTGGGTGGTGGTCACGTCATCAGGGACACAACAGGACGGGAGTGCCTTTGGTGACTGATCCCGCGCTTTCGACGGGGGGCACAAACAGGGTGACAGGCGGCAACCGCGCCCCTTGAGACGTGGCCGTCTATATGTGGAAGTGCCAGTTCGCGACAGAGCGCCACGGGCCGCCCCAGTCGCCACCGGATTCATCGAGTTTGTAGGCGTGGACGCCGCTGAGGAAGGTGACGATGAGGTGGTCAGCGTCCATACTCGGATCGAGTTTCCCAGTGATGGTGATGGGCCCGTATCGTGCGCCGAGACGTCCGGGATGTTCGGGCGTACAGGTGGTCTCGTCAATGTTGTATGCGAGTGCGATGATGGCTTCGCCGTCGATCGCGTCGAGATAGTTGATGCCGTAGTAGCCACACGCATGAGCGTAGTGCATCGCGCCCGTAATGGAGAACGTCCTGTCAGATTCGATAATGGGCTCGTCGAGGTAGTCGACATCGAGGCGCGCAGGCATCGGACTGTTCTTCCGGTCGTCGTGGGGGGTATTCGTGACGGTGATGTCTTGGAGGCCGTGATTCGCGGAGGTTAGTGGTCCCACCCAGGCACGGTGGTCGGGCTCGTGGAACGATTCGGAGTCACCGCGTCCCTGTTCTGGTTCGATATCGGCGGGAAGGACACCGGGGCCGACAATCGACGTCGGTGCCTCGGCCGTCGGCGTCTGGTCGGCGTCCGGTATCGATGGCCCGTCGTGGTCTCCGTGGTCGTGGTAGTCGTCGCCGTCACTGCCTCCCACTCCCGGGCCGGTGCTTGGCGTGGGGGTTGCGGTTCCGGGAGTGGCCATCGGTTGGTCTGCGGCAACGGGTTCTGCGCCGAGGAGTCCGAGACACCCGGAGAGACTGCTTGCTGCGAGGAGGCCAGCACCGGCGAGGGCGCTTCGGCGGGTTAGGTTGCCTCTCGGCGATCGAGGTTTCTGGGGGTATCCAGCCGGAGCTGTATCTACATCGGTCGTCGATGAGATCGCCGGCGTCCTGATGTGGTCGGTCGGTGCTTCGTTGCTGGTGGTGGTTGGGTTGGTCATGGAAGGGTGTTCTCTTGGTTTTGAGGCGCGGATTTGACCCGTATCGAGGGGGGCGAAGACTGGCTAGGTCGCTCCGGTGCTGTCCTCGGTGTTCCTTCCGTCGGGCAGATCTGTCCGCTTGCGTCGGTTGGTGCGGAGCTCTCGTTCTTCGCATTCTGAGAGGGCTTCCTCGGGAACGCTGAGGTATTTGAGCGCCCACTCCTCGATTTCTGGGAGCGTCATCGGATGGGGGAGTTCGTGATGCCCGACGGGGCGGGCCAGAAAGGTTCCGTCAGCGTCGCGGAGGTCTTCGTTGAAGTACCCGAGAAAGTATCGCTCGAGGCCCTTCACACCCGGGCCATCCATGATCGTAATCATATCATATGAGTCGAGAGCCACCTCAGATTCCAAGCTGAGTGTCGGGTACGTGGAGGGAATATTCACACACGTTGTAGGTGGAGTTCAGGCATAACTACGCGCAGCCCACATTGAATGTGGAAATGTGGGGACTGTAGCCAATACACCGAGACACGGGTTGCAGAAGTATCGGGTTCTGAGCCCGAGTGAACGTTTACCGAAGAAGCGCCAATCGGCGACGTCGGCTCGGTTCCTATGTACAAGGGAGCCATCCGGATTCAATTGTTGCGTAGGATCGAAATTGCAAGCAGTTGGTTGGCCAGATACCCCCCTTTTTCGAGTTGTAACGGACTTTGGACCCCCCTATTTCGTGTTGTAACACACCCCCTTTTCGTGTTGTAAATCGCCCGAATACTGGCGAATATAGGCCTAGTGACCCGAATCCGTGGTTTCAGTCTTCTGTTTGCGACGTCGATGCTCGGCAAATACTTGGCAAAAGTATTGGCGTCGGCTCCGAAGATTCGATTGGGCGGTGCGGGCCTGGCGTGCGCGGTCGAACGCGAAGGGGTCGCGATATTGTACGTGCGTCGGGATCGACACACGGGCGAGGTCGCCACTTGTTGAGACGCCGAGTTCGCGAAGGTAGCGCCTGAGAATCGCTTCGGTGGAGTCGATTTGCGACCGGAGTGAGCGGAGTGTCCGTTCGTGGCCGGTCGGGTTCTCGTCGCGGGCTTCGTAGTCGATATCGTTGGGGTCGATGTCTTCCCAGCGGGGGATGTCGTGGGGCGGCACAGTTACCGTGGAGTGTGCTCGTTTCCGGCCTCAATCTCGGTCTCGTTGACAAGTTCGTCGATGGTCACATAGAAGAGGCCTGACCAATTCCGTGCGATGTCGGGGGCGTCGCCGCCCCGAGCGAGTTGGTCAGAGCCATCCGTATCGTCGGGGACGAGTTCGCCGTCGAGAGTGAGCGCCTGCTTGAGGGAGACGAGATATGTTTCGGTGTCGTCGCTGGTGACGGCACAGCCGTGGTGCCAAATTTGCGGGTGGAACGTCACGCGAACGTTCGTGGCGTCCGGGTGGTCCTCGAGGACACCCATCGTCAGGCTCCGGCCTCGGCGGTATCAGTGGTCACGTCGGTCGACGGGCGGGGAACAGTTGCGCCGACAGCCGGTGGGTCCGGGTCGCGGTCCTGGTCGTGGGACGTGTCGTCCCGAGCGTTAGTCGAGACCTGTTCTATCTCGTCGCTGTCGTCGTTATTGTCGTGTTCGTAGTCGTGGTAGTCGCCAGCGACGTAGAGCGCTATACGGCCGGAGATCGTACCGTCGGCGTGGGCGGTGAACAGGACGTGTTCGGTGTCGTATCCGAAGTGGTTGACAGCGAGTTCGTGGAGCTGTTCGGCTTCGTAGCGGACACGCTCGGGTGCGTCCGTCTCGATATCGAATGTCATGATTCGAGTCCCTCACCGACTCGGGGGCGACAAACCGGCGCGGGAACGTGTGTCCTACGCAACAGAGTAGAGTCAATCGACGGTTCAATCGTTGCGTAGGACAAGCCGACCTGTCCTCCGATCAAAGTTCCTCAAACGTGAGCTGGCTGGTCGAGTCTGCGGTCTTGCCTTCACGCCTGTTCTCACTCTCACTCTCATACCCGGCTTCGAGAGTGGCGTTGCTGCTCTTCGAGCCCCCGGTAGCCGCTTTACTCGGCATTTGGGCGAGTGATTCGGCGCAGATTCCCAGCGGGCAGTGGCCATAGTGTCCGTCAGCGACGGCGAGCCGGTCACGAGCGGCGTGTGGGTGGACGAAGTTCCCGCCGTGTCCGGAGGGGCGCTTGCACTTCGTGCCGATGTCGGCCCCACACGTGGGACACCGGATTTCAAGGACGGGATCGCGAGGCCACGTTCGGTCGCACGTCTTCCGATTGCAGGAGACGGTCATCGGAGCGTCACGCGAACTCGTCGAAGCCGACCTGAGCGGTGTTCTCACCGTCGAGGGCGACATCGAGGGCAGATTCAACACTCGTCGCGTGTGCCGTGGGCGGTTCGGTGACGCGCTCGTCGTCGAGTGGCACACCGAAGAAGCGAGCTAACACGCGGTCGCGCCCGTCGGCATCGAGGGCTTTCACCGGGTGGTCACCACGGGCGAGTTGGGCGACGCTGACGAACCAGACGCGGTGAGCCTCGAGTTTCAGGGCATCACCGAGCAAGACGTACCCGGTGAGGTCGTTGAGGACGAAGTTCAGAACCGCCATTTTCGCGCAGATCGGGTCTTTGTCGTAACCTAGGAAGACGGCGGGGGCCTCCGGACCGATTTCGCGGAGGTGGTTCGCGGTTTCGACGATGAGTCGGCCACTTCCACAGCCGGAGACGTCTCCGATGACGAGCGGATCTTCGGGGGTGGCGTCGCGGAGGTCCTCACCATTGGGGAGATTCATCGCTGCCATCGCGCGGCTCACCGCCCCCGGCGTGAAGTACTGGGCGAAGTGACTGCTCGTCAGGCCATAGTGTTCGTACACGCCGCCGAGGACGTCTTCGTTGGTCTGTTCATCGCGAGGACGAGTCCCCCGAGGGCGTTTGCGTGCTGAGTTGCGAGCTCTCGGACGGTGTCTTCATCGCGACCGTCGTTCGCATACCGGGTGACCGGTTGTTGATACGCGTCTTCGTCGCCGCTGAAACTGGCGAGGGCGAGGTCGATCCAATCCGAGAACACCTGATACGGCGAATCGCCGGTCTGCTGGCTGATGGCGTCGAGTGGGTCGGTGACGAGTTTCCGATGTTCGCGTTCGAGCAGCGTCGTCATCGGTGATAGCCCTCCGCTCGGGAGTGGTGTGAGACCGCGATTTCGGGGCTGACGAAGCGCCGCGCTCGGTGCGGGACGTCTATGCCCCGGGAGACGGGGAGGAAGATCGAGTCGCGGCC
The DNA here is from genome assembly GCF_023074835.1 of Halomarina salina. NCBI lineage: Archaea > Methanobacteriati > Methanobacteriota > Halobacteria > Halobacteriales > Natronomonadaceae > Halomarina > Halomarina salina. Next base: position 92,514 of record NZ_JALLGW010000005.1, on the reverse strand, counting down.
ACCGCAGACGACGCTCGCGAGCAGTTCGTGTTTGCACATCACGCGCCACGGTGCGGACTGTTTGTACGGACAGGCGCAGGTCAGGGCGTCGCCCCACGGGATGAGCGGGTACTGGCTGGCGCTTTGGTATTCGCCGACCAGGAGCGGGGCGGGGAGGTCGATGCCGTAGTCAGCGAGTCGGACGGGGTCATCGGTCTGGGTATGCGAGAGCGCGGATTCTCGAAGGACGTACGTTGAATCGAGGGTGCGGTCGCGAGCGAAGGCGTCGGTGTCGGTGTCGTCGTCGACGAGGACCATCCCGACGAAGGCGTTATGTTCGAGCAGCCGGTCAGTGTCGGGTGCGGGCCCGATACACGCCTCGATGAGCGTGCCGTACGACGAGTCCTTGAGGACCTGACTGAGGTTGGGCCCGAGGATGAGTTCGCGATACCATTTTTCGCGGCGCTGGCGTTCCTCTTCGAGGGCCTGTTCTGGATCGGGGGTTTCGCGAGCGATTCGGAGTCGTGCTGCGAGGAATGCCGGTGCATCCTCGAGGGTGGCGTCATCGTCGACGTGGTCGTAGAATCGTTTCTCCTCGTGGATGCGAGCGGCACAGGAGGTTTCGGCGTAGGCGAGGCCGAGTGGTTTCTGCTTGACGCCCTGCCAGGGGAGGGTGGCGGGATCTGTCGGGTCGTACTTCCAGGGATTGTAGCTGCCGAGAAGCTGGTCGCGGCGGACGGGGCCACCGCGGATGAAGTCGAAGCGGATCTGGTGTTCGATTGGTTCGATATTGGCCGGATCGCGTTCGACGTCGTACTCGTATTCTCGGTCGGTGTGGGCGAGCGCCCCGGGCGGGAGGACGAGGTTGGGCACGTTGCCGTCGGCTGTATGGAGTGTTCGACAGGACATAAATCAGTGACTGGTGCGGGCGTCGGAGGGACGCCCCGCTACCGTTTCGGGGGCGACAAATTGGCCAGGAGTGACCCTCAGAGACCGGCGAGGAGACTGGCGAACTGGTCGAGTCTGTCGTCGAGACGCTCAGGCGAATAGACTGTCTCCTGACGCTCGTAGTAGGTCGCGAGTTCTGAAGCCGAGCCTGAGAGCGTGCCGGGGTCGGTATCGGTCGCGATGGTGAGTGAACATACGGGGGCGTACGCCCGGCGGATAACGTCTTTCACGGCGTCTGCCGAGGTCTGATCATCGCCAACGCTGATGATGAGCGGGTCGTCGCGCTGGGCTTCGACGAGGTCGTTCGCGAGGCCGATGGCCTCAGCGAGTGGCGTCCCGCCGCCACAGGACGTATCGAGAAGGGATGACTGGATGTGTCGCGTCTCAATGCTGAACGGCTTGATGAGGCGGGCGTTGCCGTGGATGAAGTCAATGACCGCGACGCGGATACCGAGATTCTCGGCGGCGAGGGCGAATCGAGTGAGCGCCTGGGTCGCGACCTCGATCTTCGCGGGTGACCCGCCTCGCATCGACCCCGAGCGGTCGAGGATGAGGACGAGGGCATACTGTTTTTCGTTGCCCATCGTCCGGCTCTTACAGACCCGAGGGTCACCGATGGCGAGGCGGTGGCCGGCGCGCGTGTCGTAGGCTCCGGCTGAGAGCCCGCGTCGGGTACTCTTGCGGCGGTCGAGTCGGAGGTACATTTCGAGCGTGTCGGCAACGCGGCCAGCGCCGTCTTCGATGGCGGCCCACTCATGGGGTGGGACAAGATCATCAGCCACCGGGAGGATTTCGAGGTCGGTGAGGTTCTCCGGCGAGTATCCCACCCCTCCACGCTGTCCGCTGTTCTCCTCACCGCCGGTATCGTGAGAGTGCTGTCGGTGTTGGCGTTCGAGGTGGTCGCCGAGTGCGTCGAGTTCATCTTCGAGCGCCTGTTTGTCGATTTGTTCGCGGTCGGCTTCGGTACGGGCTGCCCGCTCGTCGCCGGCGAGGGCGTCTTCGTACGCTGCCTGCTCTTCGCGCTGCGACCGTGAGGAACTCTGTGCGTGGGCTGGCCCGTCGGGGAGATCCTGCGTCTGGTCGGCCACACTACTCGCAGAACTCGTAGAACCCGTAGAACCTGTGTTCTCCATACCTTCCGTGTCTTCGGTATCCTCACCGTCATTGACCTCGACATCGCGACCGCCATCGCCACCGACGCCAGGGGAACCGCTTTCGCTCTCACTCTCTCCTTCGTTCTCACTGGACGACGGTGATTCTTCGAGGTCGTCCTTGGTGCGGGGTTGATTTTCTTCCTCGAAGTTGGCTAGTGTGAGCTGGCTACTCTGCTCTCGTGGACGGTCACCCCCAGCCGAGTCGCCCGCTACGTGTGAGTCAGTGGGAGTGGGCTGCGCTCCTGACTCGTTTCCAGCGCTGGGTTCTGTTTCTGTCTTCGTTCCGTTAGCGCCTCCCGCTTTCTCGCGTTCTCGGGTCCGCTCGGTGGCTTGGGCAATCGCCTGTACCCGAGTCGAAGATTCAGGTGCAGAATCGCCACTGGAGGGGTTGCTAGCTTCGCCGTCACCCCTCTGGTCGCCATCTCCGCTGGCGTCAGCCCCACTGTCACTGGTTCCGGGCGAGGGTGCACCGGCCTCACCGTCAGCGTCGGTGTCGCTGATGCTGTCATCCGCGTCGTCGGGGGTCGTTCTAGAGGAATAGGCGTCGATATCATCCGGATTGGGGTCGGCTGTGACTTGCGGTTGCTCGAAGATGTTCTGATGGGGGTCGTCGGTCGCCTCTCGTGAGAGCGTAACCTCTCTTGGATCGAAATCTTCGGGCAGGGATGGCTCGGCGTTCTCACCTGGCGTGGCTGAGGCGTCCTCTGTGGCGGTCTGAGGCTGTCCGTTTCCACTGGAGATGTCGCCGACACCGTCGGGGTCGGATGCCGACTCGGAGCGGCCTGTGGCGTCTCCGCTGGACTCCTGCTGTTGACTCTGCTCGTCGCCGTCACGCTCCTGAGATTGCCCCTGGCCGTCGCCCTGTGCGTGCTCGTTGTCCTGGTCCTGCTGTTGGTCTCGAGTGTCGGCCTCGAGGACGGGCTGGATATGGTCAGTCCAGGTCTGGATGACGCGACGGGCGCGACGGACGGAGGCGGTCTTATCGTGGGCGTGGGTCGTGTCGTCGCGGTCGGCACTCCGAATCGCGAGTGCGTCACGCGAGAGGGTACACAGTTCGGTGTGGATGGCCTCGAACGCGGCGCGGTCGGCCTCGCTCTTGAAGCGGACTCGGTCGTCGTCCTCGTCGAGGAGGACATCCGTGATACTCGTCGGATAGATGGCTTCGTCGTACAGACACGAGGTGACGGCGTCCCAGAATGAGTAGCGAACCTCCTGTCCGTTGGGGATGTCGTCGGGCGTCTGTGAGTGGAGTCGTCGGGTGAGTTCGAGGCGGATGCCAGCGTTGTCGCTGAAGTTCTCGCCGCGGATGGCTTCGCTTTCGATTGCGCCGTCTTCGATGATGTTGATGAGGTCGTGAACCTGCGCGTGATACTGCGAGTCGATTTCGGTATCGAGTAGCTCACCGATGGCGGTGATCGCCGTCTTGAGGATGTGGAGGAGTTCGTGGAAGGCGAGGCCGAATTGGTGGGCATGATCGGCGGTGACCTGGTCGTTGAGCGGGATTCGCGTAAGGTCGGCTTCGTTCCCGGTGACGAGCACGAGATAGTCAGCGTCGACGCCGGCGAGGAATCGTTCGGCCTGGGCGCGTTCGATGTCGGTGGCGTCTGAGGAGACGATGGCATCGACGTCGGCCGGGAGGACAGCGGCAGTCTGGACGCTGGATGTGATGACGACGTCGACGGTTACTTCACCGGGGAGATGACCGAGGATGAACTCGCGGAGTCGGTCAGCTCGCTGTGTGGAGATACGGGCTCTGGTCGCGGCCTGTGGCGTGAGGTCGTCGACGATCTGTTGGTGATTTCGGTCTCGGTGACGATGGCTGAGTAACATGGGATGTTAGGGGACGAACGCCCTCGCTGACGCGGGGCGCACAAACCGACGTGGCTCTGTTGAAATCCTCAGTAACTGATAGAACACGCTTGCGAGATACAGAGGGTGAGCCTTGTTTAGACGCTCCTGAAGGCGTCGGTTAGTGCCTCTACTGGGTGAGTAGAATCAGTCTGTGAGGGTCTCTCTACTCGATTTCGTTCTTTGAGCAAAGGCGTAGTGGACGATCTGCACCGCGTCTAAACAAGGCCCAGAGGGTGTATTCAGCACGGACTCAACCTCGCAGTCACGGCTTTACCGGGAGGGTGTAGTTAGGGTCAAGTGGACAGACTAATAATGATACCGTCAATTATTGGGCATTTTTGCTAAATCGAGCGCCATTAATCAGACAGATTATTAACGGATCGGTATCTGGTATTGGTCACGGTTCGGCCCTCCTCAATATTAGTAGAGCACCTCTGTATGCACCACGATTGCTGAGAGCTACTCAGATGCTGTCAGTAGCGGCGTGAGCGATACAGAGGGGTATATTCAGCAAACCCCCAATCCGTTCCCACCAATCGCGGTTAGTAGCCGTCACAAACTGCATCGAGTAGTTGTGAAACGCGTTTGCTCTTCATTCGAGAGTAATTGGTTCGGTTCCTCTGCTGGACTACGACTGCTCCTCGGCCCACTGGAGAAGCGGTTCTAACCGCGCACGCACTTCGTGTCCATCGTCGGTCAGCGCGTACTCCACACGCGGTGGAATCTCGTTGTACTGCGTCCGCGAGACCAGTCCAGCCGCCTCGAACTCGGACAGTCGTTTCGAGATCGTCGAGGAGCTGGCGCTCGTGAGATGCGCTTCGATTTCGCCGAAGCGAAGCGAGTCGTGCGCACCGACGATACTGACCAGTTGCATCGCGTACTTCCGGCTCAGCGTGTCGATCACGCCCGTCAGCGGACAGTAACACGTCCCGTCCACGTCGCACGTCGGTTCCGGGGGAGATGTGGCGTCTGCCATTACTTCGTGGCCTCGTACCTACTTCATCGCTTCGGACTCCACAGTACAATAGCTTCGCGTTGTAAACCGAAGGTATCGATGGTCACTGACCAATCCTACGACCTCGTGATTCTGGGCGGCGGCGCGGCAGCGTTCGCGGCCATCACAGAGGCCGACCGCCGTGACCTCTCGACCGCGCTGGTGAACACGGGACTGCCGCTCGGCGGTACGTGCGTGAACGTCGGCTGTGTCCCGAGCAAACACCTTCTGGAGGTCGGCAAGACCGCGTTCGAACCGCCGCGCAACCCCTTCGACGCCGTGGCGTACGACGACGACCAGCCGAGGACGGACTGGTCGGCGGCGATTGACCAGAAGGACAGCATCGTCACATCGCTCCGCGAACAGAACTACGTCGACGTGGCCGATCACTTCGGGACCGACATCTACGAGGGCTTCGGACACGTGGTCGAGGACACGGCAATCAGGGTCGTCGATGGCGAGGATGCCGGCACGACCATCACGGGAGAGAAGCTGCTCGTCGCGACCGGCAGCTCGCCACACATCGCGCCGATCGACGGGATCGAGAGCGTAGACTACGAGACCAGCGAGACGATTCTCGAACGCCACAATCTCCCCGAGAGCGTCGTGATGATCGGTGGTGGCTACGTCGCGCTGGAGTGGGGCCAAATTCTCCATCACATGGGTGCGGACGTGACGCTCCTCCAACGGTCGAGTCACGTGCTCTCGGGGATGGAGGGCCAACTCGGACGTGAACTCCAGCGATGCTTCGAGGATGAAGGAATCGAGGTCGTCACTGATGCCACGGTCGATCGAGTGCGCGAGGGAGATGGAGGTACGTCCTCGGGTGGGGTCTCGGTCGACGTGACCGTCGATGAGCAGTCGCGCACGTACACGGCCAGCGACCTGTTCGTCGCCACCGGGGTCAGCCCCAACACGGACGACATCGGACTGGCTGAGGTCGGCATCGAGACCGACGACTCTGGAGCCGTCGTCGTGGACGAGATGTTCCAGACGGCGACCCCCGACGTGTACGCCGCGGGCGACTGCATCGGCGAACCGATGCTGGAGACCGTCGCCGCAAAGGAAGGCAACCACGCGGTGAAGAACGCCTTCGGCAGCGCGGAGCAAAGCTCCGCAGGCCGTTCGAGCGGGCAGGGCCCGCGAGAAGAGGACGAGGGCGCGACCGTCGACTACCACGCCGTCCCGAAGGTGGTGTTCACGAGTCCCGAGGTGGCCGCGGTCGGGACGACGGAACTGGAGTACGTGGACGAACACGGCACCTGTACCTGCCGGACGGTGGAGATGGAGGACGTCCCGAAGGCGAAGGCTGTCGAGGACACGCGGGGGCTGGTGCAGGTCGTCAAGCACCACGAGACCGACGAGATCGTCGGTGTCCACATGGTCGGGGCTCGGGCAGCCGATATGATTCCCGAGGCGACGCTGGCCGTGAGGTTCGGGCTGACCGTCGACGACATCATCGACACGATCCACCCGTTCCCGACGTTCTCCGAGGCGTTCAAGCACGCCTGTCAGGCGTTCCGCCGTGATACGTCGAAAATGAGCTGTTGCGTCGAGTGACCCTCAGTCGCTCTCCGCGAACACGCCGTCGAGGACGCCGGTCTCGCCCAGGTCGATGAGGGCCCGATTCAACAGTTCACGGAGGACGAACTCCTCGTAATGCTGGGTCTCGCAGTACTCGCAGGGTTTCATCTCGCGGGCGACCGCCTCGATCTCGTCGCCGTGTTCGGCGTACAGCGCCTCGACCAGCGATTCCAACTCCTCGGTCGCCGTCGCCTGTGCCCCCGCGAGGGTCTCCTCGCTGTCCTCGGGCAAGTCGTACGAGAAGACGCGCGTGTTCGACTTGTAGTACTTCCGCGTGCCGCCGCCAGCCTCTTCGAGCCGGGCGATCTCGACCATCCCCGCGTCCTTCAGCACGTTCACGTGGTGGCGCACCGTCGTCTCGGCCTTCTCCTCGCCGCGACGCCACAGCTCCTCGTGGATCTCCTCGATGGTGTGTTCCTCGTCGGCGAGCATATCCAGGATCTTCGCCCGCACGTCGTTCTCGAGGGCCTTCGCCTTCTCGGGGTCGGTCGTGACGACCTCGCGGATCGGCACGTCGGATTCAAGCAGGGCCATTTCCTTGCCACTGGATAAGAGAACAACGATGGTAAGAGTACCGCCACATAGACGACTACGATACAAAGTATCTACAACCGCTATAATTTTCGTCGTAACGGTTATGGACGTCCCGCGACAAGGACGACCCAGGATGGGAACGACACGGAGACAGTTCAACGTCGGCGGGATGTCCTGCTCGTTCTGCGCCGAGAGCATCGAGAAGGCGTACCGCCGCACCGACGGTGTCGCCGACGTGGACGTGAGCCTCGCCCACGAGGAGGTACTCGTCCAGTACGACGACGACCGGATCAGCGAAGTCGAGGTGAAGGACACGCTCCGCGATCTCGGCTACACGATCCGCGACCCGGACAAGGAGAAGCGGTACGAACAACAGCAGGCCGAACTCGCCGATGGCAGGCGTCGCCTCCTCCTCGCAGGGAGCGCCGCCATCGTCGTCGCCGCGCTGATGGGCTGGATGATCGTCGTGATCGGTCGCTTCGAGTCGGCGTCGCTGGCGATGGATCTCTTCGCGCTCGCGCTGGCACTCGGGACGATGTTCGGCCCCGGCCGCTACATCATCGACAAGGCCTACCAGAGCCTCCGTCGCGGCATCCTCAACCAGCACGTCCTGCTGGAGGCGGGCGCGTTCGGCGGGTTGCTCGGCGGCTTCCTCGGTCTGTCCATCTTCCCAGGGTTCCCGACCGTCCACTTCTTCGCCGTCTCCGTGTTCATCACCACCTACCACATCCTCTCGGAGTACACCAGTCTCACCGTCCGGACGCGCGCGTCGCAGGCCGTCCAGAGCCTGCTCGACCTGCAACCGGACACCGCACGTCGCGTCAGCGACGACGGTGAGGTTGAGGAAGTCCCCGTCGACGACCTCGAAGTCGGCGACCGCGTCCGCATCAAGCCCGGCGAGAACGTCCCCGTCGACGGCACAATCGTCGACGGCACCTCGACAGTCGACGAGTCGGTCGCCACCGGTGAGTCCATCCCCGAGGAGAAAGCGGCGGGTGACGCGGTGATCGGTGGCAGCGTCAACGAGACGGGCACGCTCCTCGTCGAGGTGACAGCGACGGGCGAGGATGCGTTCCTGAATCAGGTCGCCCGCGAGATCGAGGAGGCGCGGGCGATGAAGCCCGGCATCATCCAGCTCGCCGACCGCGTCCTCAGGTACTTCGTCCCGGCCGTGCTGACCATCGCGGCGCTGGCCTTCGTGTTCTGGCTGGTCGCGCCGCTCGCGTGGGGTGCCGGCCCGAACGTCCAGCGCGGCGCGTTCGCGGCGCTGGCCGTTCTCGTCCTCGGGTATCCGTGTGCGCTCGGGATGGCGACGCCACTGGCACTGATTCGCGGCGGCGGGAAGGCCGCGAACCACGGCATTCTGATGCGCTCCGGGGACGCCTTCCAGATCTTCCCCGACGTCGACCGGATCGTGCTGGACAAGACCGGCACTATCACCGTCGGCGAGCCCGCCGTCAGCGAAGTCGTCGCGTTCGACGGAACGGAGGATGACGTACTGGCGGTGGCGGCGAGTGCGGAGGCGTTCTCGGAACACCCGCTCGCCGACGCCATTCTCGACCGTGCCGACGAACGCGGGGTGGCGTACGCCGACCCCGAGGCGTTCGACTCCGTCACCGGCAAGGGCGTCCGGGCGACCGTGGATGGTGACGACGTGCTGGTCGGGAAACCGGGGTGGCTCGCCGACGAGGGCATCGACCTCTCGTCCGTGGTCGACGAGATCGAGCGCCTCCAGCACCGGGGGCTCACGGTCTCGGCCGTCGTCCGGGACGGCGACCTCGTGGGCCTGATCGGCATCGGCGACGAGATCAAGGTCGACGCCGCCGCGACCGTCCGGCGAATGCACGACGCCGGCATCACGCCCGTGATGATCACCGGCGACAACGAACGCACCGCCGAAGCGGTCGCCGAGGAGGTCGGAATCGACCGCGTGATGGCCGACGTACTGCCCGACGAGAAGCGCGAGGAGATCGGTCGCTTACAGGATGAGGGCCACCGTGTGGCGATGGTCGGCGACGGCATCAACGACGCACCGGCGCTCACGCAGGCCGACATCGGGATCGCAATCGGGGCGGGAACGGACATCGCCATCGAATCCGCCGACATCGTGTTGATGGGCGACCGGCTCGGCGGCGTGATGGACGCCCACGAGATCGGCCGGGAGAGCTACCGGAAGACCCGTCAGAACCTCGGTGCGGCGTTCGCGTTCAACGGCATCGGCGTCGCGGCGGCGACGACCGGGCTCGTCCACCCCGTGTTCGCGATGATTGCGATGGTGCTGTCCGTGTCGGCGGTGCTGGCCAACAGCTTCGCCGGCCAGCTCCTCTCCGGCGAGGGCGTCAACACCGACTTCACCGTCGAAGGCAGTGACACGGACGGGATTATAGAAGAAGGAGTGACTGCCGATCAGGCCGTTACGTCGTAGCCCGCGTTTTCAATGGCGGCTTCAATGTCGTCGTCCGCGACATCGTCCTCGGCGACGAGTTCGACAGTGTCGGTCTCGTGGTCGGCTTCGATCCGGGTGACTCCTTCGAGGTTCCGAAGGGCGTTTTTCACGTTCTCCTCGCAGCCGTTGCACGACATACCGGCGACGGGGATAGTTCTGCGCTCCATACGCGAGTGTTACGGTGCCAGCGGCAAAACCATTACGACATCAATCATAGTGCTACGAGAATAGTACTGCGCTCCGTGTCGATGCCTGGTTTGGAAAGATGTTAATTCGGAATCACGAGCTTCAGTACGGTGTTTTTCTCCTCGTGAACAGAGCGGTAGACGAGGCTAGAGTTGACCCCGGAGCAATGTGAATCAATTAGTAGGCACAACAGGTGAAGACGAATTGTTATCGAACGCGTCTTTGTCGACTCGCCTTATTGCTGTACTCGCCCCCAGTATACAAAACGGGCCGCCCGAACTATTCGAGTTTCGTCAGTATTGACGTGACCGACTCAGAGGATGTAGTCACCGCTGACGAGTAATTGTTTCATTTCATTATCGATATAACCTAACACCGCCACGCTTTCACAGAGTCTATGTCAAGGAAGTCATCCAGTAAGTCTCCCAGTTCACGATGGTGGTATGGCGTCGCGTTTTTTATCGGAGTTTTAGGAGTAGTGTGGGCTTCGTACGGTATTCTTCACTTAGTTAGCGAACCACAGGCCAGTTCTCCACCAAGCCTCGTGCCTTCCGGTTCAGAGACTGGCTTAGTATTCTTGTTCTCCATACTCACGGTAGCAGCGACAGTTTTAATCGGGAGCCTCCTAGCACCACTGTACTCGTTGTGCCTCTATCTCGATGTTAGAGAACTCCGTCAGAGCAACAGCAATTGGATACCAAACCGAATGCTGTGGGGCGCTGTTGCCATACTGCACTTGGGTTCGTTTGTGTTTTCGGCTGTGCAACTGATCACGATTCCGGCAGGTGTAGTGTATCTATACAAACGCCACAAGAAAATCGGGCTAAGATAGTCATACCATCTCATCCTTGGCATGACCGACTAGCGCTCTGAGTTCAGCACGACCACGGAAACCTCACCAAACACTGTGAGAAATGGCGTGCAACACTCAGAGGGTGTATGCAGCAGAGACTCATCTTTCATTCCAGGAGGTCAACAACGAAACAGTCGTTAGTCATGGGTGCGGATCTATCGAATCGACTGTTTTTCCATCTCGACGAGTGTGATCTCGATACCGTTCTGGTACTCGTGACGATGATCCGTTACACGTTCGTAGCCCTGAGCCTCGTAGAAGGGCACCGCGTTACGTGAGGCCCACAAGCCCAACGAATCGATGTTCTGTCGAATTGCTTGTGCCTCTAACTCGGTGTAGATTCGAGACCCGACTCCATGTCGAGTGGCAGACGGGTGGATGTATATCGCCGTAATCTCCCCTTCGACTTCGGTCTGGAAGTACTCGCCCGCATCTGGTTCCATCCATCCGAATCCGATCACCGCGGTCTCGTCCTCGGCAACAACGAAATACGTGTTTTCGGAGTCGATTGGATACTCGTCTGGATCGCGGTCGTGGGCCCATGCTGCCACCTGCTCCTCGGTGTAACTCTGGCTGCCAAGCCCCTCGATCGAGGCGAGATGCACGTCACGAATCCGGTGAGCGTCTCCAGCCACTGCCTCTCGCACGGAGAATTCCATGCGGCTGTTTTCTGAGGACGGACTAATGATTGCTTGCCTGGGGAGCAATTAGCAGGAACAGTCGCCCCCAGAGGCGTTCCGTGACTCCGTGCTGTCACCGAAGGGTTCGACATCTCTTACGAGGCGAGCCTGTAGATTCAACGACTCGTCGAGGGGCTGGACGTCGGAAACTACCTCCGGGTTCGCCGCGACCCACTGTTCGTATTCCTCGTAGGACGCGAAGGCCTTGCTGTACGGACAGAAGCGTCCGTACATGGCTTCGGGCGTGACGGGGCCGTCCGGGGGGTCGACCGACCGTTCGACGCCGAACGAGAGCACGGCACCGTCCGGCGCGGAGACGACGCCGTCAGCGTCGAACTCGACGACGAGTTCCGTCTCGGAGACGGGCGAGACGGTCCGGGCAGTGACGTCCTCGTCGAGGTACATCCCGAGGAGGAACGCGTCGGTGACACACTGGTAGTAGCGGGTCTCGCCGTTCACAGTGGCCCAGTGGGGTGACTCGTCGGTCGTGCAGAGGTCTTCGACCGTCACGCCACGGTCGAGCGCATCGGCGAACGTCCGCATCATCTGCTGCCAGAACGCCTCGAACGTCTCCGGTGGGTCGTCGAACTCGAACGCTCGCGCCACGTGTGTCTGGAGCTCCTCGTCGATTCGGTGAGACTGAGTGTCGGTCTCGCTCATCGCATTCACTCATTGTACGGGACGGCCGATCGAGCTATCTCCCACATCCGTGGGTGGGTTTATATGAAGCGGTCGCTACGCCCCGTCGAGTATCTCGGTCAGAACGTTCCGCTGGGCCCGCTGGAGGTGTTCTCGAACGGTCGACGGATCGAGGTCGAGTGCTCTGGCGATGTCGTCAGTCGTTGCTTCCCTGGGCACGTCGAAGTACCCCATGCCGAAGGCCGTCTCAAGCACCTCCTGCTGGCGCGGCGTCACCGCATCGAGTGGGTTCTCCGGGCCGTCGTAATCGGTCAACGTCCGGAGAAGCGGGTCGGCACCCGTGTCACCGTATTCACGGACGCGTTCGGAGAGCGCCTCCTGGCTCCCGACCATCGTCACGTCGACACCGTCGCCAGCACTCTCGACTGCACTCTGCGAGACGCTCGTCTCGTGATGCGGAACGAATCCCTCGTCGAAGGCCGGGACTGCGAGTTTACAGAGGTACGTCACGCCGTCGTCGCGGTCGATCTGTTCCCACCACTCCAGATTCTCCAGCGTCGAGAACTGAGCGGCGGGAATCGGATCCCTGACCTCGATCGCGAGGAGGCAGCCGGGCCGCTGACACTGGAGTTCGTTGACCTGCTCCAGCCCGGCGCTCTGAATCACCGAGACGAACTCCTCGATGCCGAACGCCGCCAACTCCTCGCCGGAGAGGTGGATCGTCACTTCGCGCATACGTTCTTATCTGGATCGGCGGTCGTTCTGATCTCTCTGTTTGACGTGCTCGGTTCGCGTGACTGCAGCGTCCTCGTCGAGGTACAATCGGAGTGACGCGCTGTCACGTCGCAACTCGACCCGGTACTCGTCCGGATCGGTATCGACGCGGTCAGCGGTCCACTGCCCGTCGTGGAGGTGGTGGTGGAACTCCCACAGACCGGTGCCCATGATATCGACGCCGTGTTTCCAGTGGAAGACGACTGATTCGGGGTGGTAGGCAGCCGCGTGCGTCAGCGGGAGACTCAGAAATCGTAGACACTGCTTGCACTCGCTGCTCGTCGCAAACGACGCCGGAACCGTGTTCCCGACCGGCACCTCCCTCGCATCGAACACCTCGGTGTCGATGCGGCCGGCACAGTCCGGACAGACGCCCTGGCGCATCTTGAGCAGGTCGCCAGCTAAGTCCCCGATTACGGCATCGATCAGGGCTGGGCCGTCGTGAGCCTGCACCTGAGCTGGCGTGACGTTGTACGAGAAACTCGGTCGCTCACAGGCCGGACACTGGAGCAAAAAATACTGGTCGTGGAGCGTGGCGTGGAGGCCGGCCTCACCACAGTGCAAGCAGGTCCCGTCCGTCTCGATCGGTCCGACCGCTGCCGGGTGGCGGTAGTTCTCGGCGAGGACGAAGCGTACCAGCTGCTCACCGGCGTGGGTGAACGCGTAGCCGTTCTCGTGTTTCCTGAGGAACGTTCCGGTCAATTCCCCGAGATGGTACGACAGCTTGGAGGTGCCGTCGACGTCGACACGCTCGTAAATGTCCGAAAACGATAGCTCGGTGACTCCTGTCTCCCGGTTCTCGTGCTGTGCTCTGGCGACTGTTCGGAGGATATCGAGGCGTATCTCGTCGGACAACAGTCTGAAGACGTCGGCCGCTGTCCGCTCGGTATCCATACCTGACGTATCAGTGGCACGATTATGAAATTACGGCTGCCAGCCTGAGTTTCGACACTCTCGCGTTGAACGCGCGTATCAGACCTCCGTGCCGACTCTCTCGGGAGACTGGAACACACCGCCGTTCCACTGCCGATACAGTACCACGACGAGGCCGTACAGGATGAGAATGAGTCCCCAATTGGGCCAGGCACCCACTCCGGGATCGACGACCAGTGGCCAGAAGTTCCCGATACCGTGCAGGAAGGCGACGAGGAACAGGTTGTGCGTCAGGGCGTAGATCGTCCCGAAGGCGATACCGGAGAGTGTGAGCATCACGAGCGAGCCGACTGCCTGCCCGAGCGGTACCCCCTCGACCAGCACCAGGGTCGGGACATGCAACACGGCGAAGACGGCGGCCGTCGCCACGATGGCCACGGCGGTCCGGAACCGAGCGGAACGAGGCCCGAGGAGGTCAGTCAGTTTGTTCTGCAGGTAGCCGCGAAACGCCAGCTCCTCGACCGGGCCGACGAACACGTACTGGGCCACGCCAGCCGCCACGAGCGCAGGTACGGAGTACTCTAGGGGTGGCGACCGGTAGAGTCCGAACGGTACCACCGACAGCTGGCCGCCACCGAGGACGACGAGTCCGGCCACGGCCACGTTCACCGCGAGTACGAACCCGGCAACTGTGACGAGGGCCATTGTGAGCTGTCGTCGTCCGAGCCCGAGGTCACGAAGCCGAACCCCTTCGAACCGCAACACCAGCAGGACGAGCCCGAACTGGACCATCCCCGAGGGGAGATTCCACAGTGATTCGGCGACGACTGATGGATTCGACCCGAACACCCAGCTAAACGAGACGTTCGAGACCATCACCCACAGCGAAAACGCCACGACGAACACGAGCGGGAGCCAGCTCCGACCGTGGAACGCGGGCGGCCAGCGGACGCGCTCGTCCGAATCTGTAGTCCGGGCGGTCATTCGCTATTCGGGCTCCGCTGGTCGACTGCGTCGCGGAGTTCTCGCAGCGTTCTGATACCGTACCAGGCCAGTGCGTACCAGACGACCGTGCCGACGACGCCGAGGGCCGCCAGTACCATGGCAATCGTGGTCTCTGTAGGTGCTATCATCATCGGAAGTCCTCATCTCGGATCGATTTCGAACGTCGTGATGGTACCGAACAGCCCGGACGTCGTGTCCCGGACCGACAGGCCCGCATCTGCGACGACCGCGGTCGGTTCTTGCGTCCAGCGACAGCCCATCTTCGCGTAGTGGGCTTCGGCACGCCACTCTTGGTATCGCGCGAGCGGTCCGACGTCACTGCGCCCGTGTTCGACGAGCCGGATCGTGCCCTCGGGCTTGCAGACCCGTTCCATCTCCTGCAGCGCCGCAACGGGGTCCGGAAACGTACACGTCGACAGTGCCGAAATCACAGCATCGAAGCTGTCGTCGGGGAACGCGAGCTCCTGCGCGTCCATCCGCTGGAGCGTGCCATCTCTCTCGAGTGCGGCGAGTTGCTCCTCCGCATTCGCCAGCATCTCCGGACTGATGTCGATCCCGACGAGGTCGACGGTCTCGGGCAGATACCGGAAGTTCGTCCCCGTGCCACAGGCGACGTCCAGTACCCTGCCCGATACGTCGCCGAATCGATCACGGCGGTATCGACCCGTGACGGCCCGGTCGACGAGTTCGAACCGATGGAGCCAGTCGGCGTACTCGGCGTACGACGCCTGAATCTCCGGGATCGACATCGGTTGGTTCGCTGCCGGACCGCTCCCGCTGGACGGTTCGTCGTGGGGGGCTTGTAGCCGTTCCGTGTGATCGGTCGAAGGCATTGGTGTGGAGTCGTCTCGTTCGTATCGTGATTCAGATATGTGCGTCGAAGAACTCGACAGTCTGCGTGATGTACTCGATACGGTTCTCGGTCCGAACGACACCGTGGCCTTCGTCGGCGAAGAGTAGGTACTCGTGATCGATGTTCCGCTGGGTGAGCGAGTCGACGAGCTGTTCGGCTTCGCTCTGGGGGACTCGTGGGTCGTTCGCCCCCTGGACGACCAGCAGCGGCACGTCGATGTCGTCGACGTACGTGATCGGCGACCGCTCCTCGTAGAGTTCGGGCTTCTCGTCGGGCGTCGCACCGAGCTTCCGCATGAGGACGTCACCGAGGTACTCCCGCGCGTTCTCGACGGTGGTCTCCCAGTTGACGACACCACAGACACTCGCGCCGGCGTCGAACGCGTCGGTCGAACCGACGCCCATCAGGGTCATGTACCCGCCGTAGGAGGCACCGAGCAGCCCGACTCGCTCGCGGCCACGGTCACGGAGATACGCCGCCCCGGCGACGACGTCCGTGAGGTCGTCACCACCGAGATCGGCATCGCTCGCCTTCCGGAACTCCCGGCCGTACCCGAGACTCCCGCGGAAATCCGGGGCCAGGACCTCGAAGCCGGCGTGGACGAGCGTCTGCGTGATCATATCGAGGCGGTTGTAGTGTTGTGCCTCCGGGCCGCCGTGGGCCTTGACGAGCCCGCCGATCGGATCGCCGGCGGGCCGGTAGAGACGTGCCGCAATCTCCGTGCCGTCGAACGATTCGTACGTGACCTCCTCGGGGGCGACCGTCTGGACGTCGACCCAGCCCTCCTCGACGACGGTCGTCTCGTTCCGGCGGACGTCACCGGCAGTGGCGGGGCTCCAGTGCTTGTAGTACACGTCGCCGTCGACCGCCTGGACGTCCATGTTCATGCCAGTCCGTTCGATGATGGTGGTCTCCCCGTCGCTGAACCGACGCACCTGTCGGTCACCGCCGTGGGCCTCGAGGAAGACGATGTCCCCGTCGTCGGTCCACTGTGGGTCGTACTTGTCGCGGTTGTTCACGTACCGAAGTTCGTACTCACCCGCCGCGTCGGCGACGGCGAGTTCCCGATAGCCGGTCTCGTGGTTAGTCGTGAAGACGAGCCCCGCCTCCGACCACGCGCCAGCACCGTCGTCGGTGAAGACCAGCGACTGCTCTGAGTCGGGTTCGTCGACGAAGATGTCGTCTCTCCCGACGCTGGGGATGACGACACGGATCGTCGTATCTTCGAAGGTACCGGCCTGGTAGGCGAGGCGCTCACCGTCCGGTGACCACGCGTACCCCATGACCGGCGCCTCGGCCTCGGAGTGCTTAGTGAGCGCCCCGTCGTCGAGGTTGAGCGTGTACAGATCCAGCGACCGATCGCGGTTGGAGACGAACGCGATTCGGTCCGGCTCCGTCGGATGCTGCCGGGCCTTGAGGTTCATGAACTGGTCGTTGAGGAGCGGCGTGATGGCCCCCGTCTCCGGATCGACTTCGAGCAGGTCGTACTGTTCGTTGCCTGCCTCGTCGCGGTACGCAAGGAGTGTCCCTCGCTCCTCCAACCACTCCGGTTCGGTGATATCGCCATCGGCATCGGTCAGGCGGCCGTCAGGCGTGTACAGGTCGTAGCCTCCGTCGTCGTAGGCTGCATAGACGACGGTCCCATCCGGCGTCAGGGTGTAGCCGGACACACCGTGGGTCTCGGCGAGGCGATTCACGTAGTCAGCGAGCGATTCCGAATCGGGGTCGGTTGTCGCCGTCATGGCATACGGCCCATCTCGCTTCCCACTGATAAATATATTTCATATTTGACAATTTGTCTGGCCCATTTCAAAATCACGCTTTAGCATTAGGTCGGTAGATGGTGCTCAAATCGCCCCTGTTTCGTGCGTAGCAGCGAGAGTAAGTGGATTCACTCAACCACCATTTTGAAAGACTTCTATCAGGAATGTCGGCCCGGTAGTAACTGGGTCGCGGACGCGCTCGGTTCCCGACCCGATCGCTCCCGGACGCGTGGCCGTCGGTTCCGAGTGCGACAGCTGTTCACCGTCTCGTCGGCGCGTGATGGTCCACTGTCCATGGCCGTTCAACGTAATCTGACCGACCGGACACGGGAATCACCGGCCCGTGTCTCACCGAGTAGGTGACCGAACCGTGTTTAGCTCGGTCGCCTGTCGCTCGACGAACAGCTCGAACAGCGGCGTGTGTTCGACGAGGGCGTCGCGCAGTCGGCGGAGCCGATCGGATTCGAGGAACGTCACGGCAGCCTCGAAGCGTGCTGCCCGGCGGACGTCGGCTGCGTCCTCCCGGCGACGCTTCTCGAACCGTGCGAGTGGCCCGGATACCTCTCCGGGCAGGCCGGTCGCGAGTTCTTGGGCGAGCACGCGGGCGTCCTGCAGGGCGAGCGAGGCCCCCATCCCGGAGATGGGGTGGACGGCGTGGGCAGCGTCTCCCAGCAGGACGACTCGGTCGGTCCGCCACCGCTCGCAGGTCACGTCACGTACCCGGTCGAAGAACGGGTGGTCGTCGGTCCCGTCGAGCAGCGCCGGGAGCTGCCATCCAATCGCTTCCGCGTGGGCCCGCAACGCCTCCCGTGCCGGCGGCTCGGGCGGCTCCTCGAGCCGCGCGGCCAAGTTGAACCCGACCCGATCTCCGATTCGTGCCACGAACCCCTCGCTGCCGGGGCCCCAGACACTCACCATGTCCCGGCCCACGTCGATATCCTGGGCCGCCCAGAGCGACCAGACATACGTGTCGTACTCGCGGGGCGTCCAGTCGGTGAAACACTGCTCTCGGACCGTCGAGTGGACGCCGTCGGCCCCTACTACGAGGTCGAAAGTCTCGGTAGCCCCGTCCTCGAACGTGACGGCAACGTCGTTCGCTCGCTCCTCGATGCGTGCGGGCGCGGTGTCCATCCGAATCCACTCACTCGGGACGCGTTCACGGAGGATGGCGTGGAGGTCGGCCCGATGGATGGCGAACAGCAGCGTCCGTCTCGCAGGAAGCGTCGTTCGGGCGAGCACCCCGCCGCCACTCGTGCGTACCTCGAACCCGTCCGGGTCGGCAGCCCGGTCGCGGGCTGCGTCGAGGAGCCCCAGTTCGTCGAGGACGGCCAGCCCATCGGCCCAGAGTCCGATGCCGTAGCCGCTGGCACGCCACTCGACCGCCTGCTCGACGACGGTCGGCTCGCGGCCCTGCCGGGCGAGGTATGCGGCGAGCGTGAGGCCGCCTAAACCGCCGCCGACGATGAGGATATCCGTCTCTTCGGCACGTGTACCTTGGGTCCGGAGGTCACTACCCGTCATCGTTGGTGCCGGACTGTTCCCGCTCCATAGTGTATCTCCCAATCGAGTCAGTTTCAACTTTGCCCCGCAGGGGTTGGATACGTTCGCCCACTCTCAGCACACTCTACGATGCCCGACTCGCGCTGTGTATTCAGCATGGCTCCGACAAACTATCAACAACCGAGGATTTCAACAAGGCCACCGACGTGCAGATTCCTTCAGAGGAAATCGTTGAGCGTTTCGTAGGCGTCTTCGGGATACTGGTTCGGTTCGGCAACTGCCCAGAGCTCGTTTTTCGTCGCGGCCTTCGGCGACACTCCATCCTCGATGTGCTCGCAGAGAATGGTGAGATTCCGGGTGGACAGTGTCGGCCAGGACTCGTTCTGTCGCGTCTGATGAGCGAACTGGACGATCTTCCGGAGTGTCGGGCGGTCTACGACGACGTCCGTACTGTTGACCTGGCGGTCGAGCGTCTCGACTTCTTCCTCAACGTCCTGGATGTAGGGTTGTTCGAAGGCTCGGAAACGGCCACGGGTGGCGGAGTTCATCGGCTCGGAGTCACGGTACTCTCTGGTGGGTGGGTTCATCGTGATGACGAGGCGGGCCGAAGGGTGCGGCTCGACGAGTTCGCCGTGAGACTTGACGAGGAGCGTCCCCTCGTTCAGGAGCCGGTGGAGGGCGATGGCCGCGCCAGCCTGCATGACGGGGAACTCGTTGATTACGATGGTATCGCCGTTCAGCAGTCCTTGTTTAACGGCGCCGTTGCGGGGCACGATGACGTCGCCGTCGGGAACGAGCGGCCCGAAGAGGTCCTCGGGTTCAGTCGCTCGATCGACGTCGATGGACTGGTAGCCACGGTTCGTCTTGTGGCAGAGGTACTTAAGCAGGTAGTTCTTCCCCGATCCCCGGGGGCCAACAACTCTAACGGGGACGAGTCCTCGGGCGAGTTTCTTCGCGATGAGTTCGTCGAGCGGGAGCTGGAGGCGTGGGTCGATGGGGACGGCGGGCGGGATGACCTCGCCGTGTTCGTCGACGGGGAGGGCATCGTAGCTCGCATCGGGATGGGTCGCGGCCTTCGGGACGCTGGGATGGTCGGGGTTGTCGAGGATGTGGAGACCCGTGGGGACGGGAGTCCCGGCGTTCCGTCCGATGTTGGAGACGTACATCCCACGTTCGTCGTCGGGGTCCCAGCCTTCGGCTAAGAAGCGCGGTTCGCCGACGGATTCGGTGACGAGCGAGAGGTCGGTGACGCGGGCTTCACCGAGGCCGGTGTCTGGATTGCTCCGTTGGCTGTAGTAGGCGGCGGCTCGCTGTGCGAGGCGGTGACCGACGGGGACGTGTCGCTGGGCTTCTTTGAGGAGATTCTCTGCGCGGCTCTCGGTGAGGGTTCCGGTGAGGCCGGCGATGTCGTCGGTGCTGGCGCTCGCGAGTGCGGTGAAATCATCGTACCCGGCGTCGTGGAGGGCGTCGTTTATCGAGTCTGTGACGACGCTGATGACGCGGAAGTCTGCGCCGGTGTCGTGTTGGAGTTCGCCGAAGGCATCGGTGATGACCTGTGGTTCGGGCCCCTGTGGTGAGACGCCGACGATGGTGGCGCTCCCGCTCTGTGACCGATTCAGCGTGTAGATGCCTGCGTCTGCGCCGTCGTCGATGAGGTCGGCGGCGTCCTGGTCGGAGAGGTCGGCGTAGTCGGAGACGCGGAGGGTGACGCGTTCGACGGGGATGTTTCCGCCTTCGCGCTGTAGGAGTCGATTCACGAGGTGCGAGAGGATGACCTGCTCCTCGGGGCTGTCTGGACTGTCGGGACTACCGGATGTAGTGGTTGAGGACATGGTGTTGGGCTTGCGAAGCCGAGTCTGTTCGGCTCCTCCACGCTTCCGGGAGCGACAAACAATACTCAAATTCGCACCCGTCCATGTGCAACGGTCGGTGGCTGGGGGCGGCCTCCGGTGACTCGAGAGAGGCCATCTGCGGTACGTTCGAGACGCTTTCGGGCCCGCTGTGAGTGGGCTAGGCGTCGCCAAGCCGCTGCTGGAGTCGGTCTTGGACGCGCTGGGCCTGCTGGTCGGTGAGGTCGGCTTCGGTATCGACGCTGATGCCGGGAATATCGACGATGTCCTCGAGAGCGTCTGAGAGCGTCTGTTGACTCTCAGGGAGGACTCGTTCGGCATTCGTATCGGCTCGCCGGTCGTGTTCCTGCATCGCCAACTGAATCATCATCGCGGGCTTCCTGAACAGTTCTCCGGCGACTTCGAGGTATTCCTGGTAAGAGTTTGAGGCCATCGAGCCGTCGTATTCCTCGAGGAGTGCGATGAGCAACGAGATCTGAATGTTGAATACGGTGGGGCGGCGTGCGGGCTTGGCGATTGAGGTTGCACGCTCGGCGGCTCGTTCGGCGTATTTGAACGCGACTCCCCAGTAGGTGTAGCAGTCTTCGAGCGAGAAGGGGAGGTCGTCGAAGTCGTAAGCGATGGCGCGAGTCCGTCGGATGGCGGTATCGACTTCGACCATCCGCGTGTCGATGTCGTCGTAGATGTTCCGCCACCACTCGCTGATTGGGACGCGACCCTGTTTGCGCTCGTGGGCGGCGTTCGTCGCCTGCCCGTAGTGGCGTCGAGTGTAGCGCTCACCCATATCGGGGAGGACTGTCCCCGAGTCGGGGAAAAACAGGATGGGTCGCGCCCAGAGTGTTTGCGTGCCTCGGAAGTCGTATCCGGTCAGAAAGCCGCCGTAAACAACTGTCTCCGGGGCATCGGAGTCGGAGTCGGTCTCGGCATCACTTGTGTCACTGTCGGTCTGAGCGGCGCTGACGACGCTCGTGATACCATCTTCGTCGACGGCGTCCTCGAGGTCTGCTTCCTCACCGGAGACGACGTGGCGGAGGCTGGGACAGATGACGACCATCTTGAGTAGGCCACCCCAGTCGCGGTAGGACACCCATCCGAAGGCGTCGGTTTCGCCGCGTTGCTGGAGCGCACTGATGATGGGGAGATACGCGTCCTGTGGGTTGATGATGCTGTAGGAGTCGCTGGCGATCTGCCAGCGGAATTTGACGTCGTAGCCAAGCGCGTTCAATGCTTTCCGGCGGTCGTCGACGATATCCTTGTGATCACGGACTCGGACGACGGCGTCGGCGCTACTCCCAGCGGCGAGGTCCTCAAGTGAGCGACCAGTCGCGGCTTCGAGGGCGTCGATATCGAGGCCGTGCACATCGCGGATGGCGGTGATATCGACGCGGCCGCTCGTCTCGACGAAGTCGTTGGTCGCCCAGAGTTCACCCGGACTGGCCTTCGGCAGCACGCGAATCGCCTCTTTGAACGAGCGAGGTGAATCGGCGAGACACCGGGTTTCCGATGGGATTTCGTCGGGATACGACCCGCTGTCGGTCTCGGTGAGGCCGGCGAATTTGATGTCGGTCTCTCGGGTGAGGAGATCGGCCAGGGCAACGGCCGGGCGGTCGGTCACCCCGGACGCGTTCCCGCTGTTCGCGTGCTGGGTATCGTTCGTGTTCGTATTCTTGCCCTCGGCCGTGGCCTTGGTCTCGGTCGAGGTGGGCGATTCGGTATCGGACGTGGTGGTGGGTTCTGTGGACATTGGAGTGGAGTGTTTCCTCGTACGAAAAGTGGCAACCACCGATGGGTGGCACAGCAGTTGTCCGGAGAGACCGGAGAACGGAGGTGGAAGCACGGTCGGGGGCGGTGCAACGGTTCGAGAAGAGGTGAGCGAAGAGGGAGGTCAGGACAGGAGCCTCAGCGGAGAGGGGAGAGGAGATCAGAGTGAACGGGAAAGTGGTGCCTCTGACAAGTGGCGTGTCGGTGCGTCCTCTGTAGGGGAGAAAGAACGGAGGGTGTTCCATTCTGGGGATGGAGAGCGAATTGTGGCACGCCCACGCGGAACCGCGCTGGGCTGTTGGTGTCGACACAACGCGCTAGGAGCGCTCCGTGTGGGTGTCCGCCCTCCACCGCTCCCGGGGGAGACAAAACGAGTCCTACGCAACGGCTGGACCGACCGGCGAGTGTAGTCTGTTGCGTAGGAACAAGCAGACCGTAGGCCGCGGAGGAGAGGAAGAACTCAAGAGAACATGTAGAACCCGTGTTCTACGGGTACTGTCGAGGTGGGGGCGAGCTGTGGCGTCAGGCATCGGTGCTGTCTGCGAGGGCGCTCCGGAACGTCTGTTGGGCGCTTTCCCCGCCCGTGGCTTCCGAAAGCGTCATCTCCCGGCCTTCGTGTTCGGGGATGTACTCTTCGCCGCCGAAGTACTGGACGAGACCGGGGCGAGCGGCGGTGAGTTTCTTCGCGGTCGCTTTGCTGATGCCGTTCAACCGATCGTGGTGACGACCGAAGCAGATCCAGCCGGCAAGGTCGCCCATCGTGTCGAACTCGCGGACGAGCGTACCGCGGGCGTTCGAGGGAATGGAGAGACCCGGAACCCGATACAGAGTACTCGAGGAGACGGAGTCGGTACTCGGGTCTTCCTTACCGTTCCAGATGGCGAGGAGACGACGGAGGTTGTCGCGCCGGTTGCCGCTGGGCCAGAGGACGTCGTCGTATTTCTCTGCGAGTGCGATCTCCTCGGCGTACGTGATGGCGTCGAGGTCAACGTCCTCGAGAGCGGGCATATCCTCTGGGCTGGGGGCGGTATTCGCTGGGTAGTCGCGACCGTCGATGGCACGGACGTAGTCTGAACTGCGGAAGTCACTCCGCTTGATTTCCCAGGTGTCTTCGGTGAGTTCGCGCCGGACGAAGTTCTCGGCGAACAGGTGGTGGTGTTCGACGGCGTAGTCCACGCCTTTGTACGGGGCGAGGAGCGCGATGGCGAGTTGGCAGGCTTTCTCGTCGGAGGCGTCGGGCCCCCAATCGAAGCCGCCGGGGGCGACGCGATGGACGAACAGATGCTTATCCAGGAGGTTCTCCCCGGAGTAGACGAAGTTGCCCCCGATGGAGCGTTCGCCTCGGTACGGTTCGGTCTTCCACTTGGTCTTTCTGGAGTAGTCGGTTTTGGCTGGCATAGTGTGGGGTGAGGTGGTTAGCCGGTGGCGTGGTCGGATGCAGGCGGGCCGGTCGGTGCGGCGCCGTGGTCGCGGTCGTGATAGATGAGGTACTCGTCGCTGCGGAGGAACTCAAGGACGCAGTAGGCACATCCGGCGTGGTCGGCGGGCCAGCTGTCGAGTCGGTACAGCGTGTGCGAGTTCCACCGACAGTACGGACATTTGCGTTGGTCGCCGGACTCGGCCTCGGATTCAACGAGCGAGAGTGGCGCTGCGTAGCGGTCGAGAGCCATCTCAGCCGAGCGCCCCGGTGAGATCGGTGTTGTTCTGGGTGGATTCGCTCGGCGTCCTGGAGATGGAATCGTCGTCGAGAGTGAGGTTGAGGTGGTGTTCGCCGACGGGAGTCTCGGGCGTGTCGGGATGGAAGACGCGGATGGTGATGGCGTCCTTGCGGGCGGTGCGGTCAATGGTGACGATGAAGTTGTCCTCGAAGCGAACGTCGGCGTAGGTTTCGCCGTCGCTGAGGGTGGTGAGGGAGTTCATGAGAATTTGGGGAATGCACAGAGTGTGGTGGTTGGTGTGCGATACGACGGGATGGGCGCGTCGACTAGTCGCTCTGGATACGCGGGGCGAGCATCGCGAGGACGTCGCATTCGCCGTCGCTAAACTGGTACTCGAACATCATCGGGAAGTCGCCGCCGAAGGTGAGCGTGATCTCCGTGCTCTTAGGGAACTGTTTGGAGATGTCGTTGACGTAATCGAGGCTGTAGAGTGCGTTGCCGTCAGCGGCCGTGAGCGCGACGAGGTCGTCATCTGCGAGTTCGACACTGACGTTGTCGGTGTCGCCTTCGGCTTCGATATAAACGGTGGTCTCGGCCTCGTCACAGCGGAAGCGGATGTGGTCGGAGACCATATCGGCGGCCTTGACGCCACGCGAGATTTGTGCTTCCTCGAGCGTGAGGGAGATGGGCAGGTCCATCTCGGGGATCTCGGGCTCTTTGCGGATGCTGTCGGGGTCGATGAGGGCCATCGTGAACTCGACGCCGTCGATGTGGATGACGAGCTTGAACGACGTGGTGTTGAACGAGAGCTGGACGAGGTCGTTTTTCTTGGCGAGTTTGAGGACTTCCTCGAAGCGTTCGAGGTTGACACCGAGGACTCCCTCGGTAGCGTCGTAGGACTCGAAGGCTCCGGCGGCAAGGGTGACGTCGTACATCGCGACGTTGGCGGGGTCGACGGCTCGGGTGTGGATACCGTCTGGGCCGACGCGAATTTTCGCTTCGTCGACGATGGCGCGAAGCGTGCTGACGAACTCTTTGATCGCTCCGCCCTTGATGGCGGCCGTGAACTGCTGGGGCGGGCTCATGACGATCTCTTCTGCGTCGTCGTCACCCTCACTTTCGGGTTCGCTCTCGCTTTTGGTGTCCGTCTCGGCGTCTCCGTCGGTGTCGGTGTCGGTTTCGACGTTGGGGCCGGATTCCGGTTCGGCTTTTGTTTCGACCTCGGGTTCCGGTTGGGTGTCGATCTCGGATTCGGATTCGGCCTCAGATTCGACGTCGGGAGCGGTCGCGGGCTGTGCGTCGGCGGTGTCGGATTCGGTGTTGGTACTCATCGGTTTCGAGCGTGTTCGGGGGTTGGTCTGCGTCGGTACGGTTCTGGGTGCTCGACCGTGCTTCAGTGGTCGAACTCAGCTGCTCGTCGAGTCGGGCGAGGAGTTCGCGAGCGAGCAATGCAGTCACGGTGTGGATGATGCTCATCTCTGTCCCCTCACCGCCCTTGGGGGGCCAAAACTGAGCGTGGGTATCCAACGGGAGGGGAACCGTCGATGTTGAGGTGGTCGCGCAGGACGATACTGAGGCGCTGGTCTGGGTTGATGGCTGCGAGTTGTCGACTCTCGGGGACGGGGTGTGTCGAAGTCCTCGTCATGTTTGAGACTCGGAGGTGGAGTTCGAGTGTGACTGCGCGTTCGTCTCGGGAAAGTCGATGGCGTCGGGGTCGGTAGCGAGGGCGCGGGCGGCCCGGTCGAGTTCGACTTCGTCGATGGCGATGCTGACGAGCGCCTCGAGTGCGTCGTCGTAGGCTTGCTGGGCCACGTTCGGGTCGGATGCTGCCTCGAGACGCTGTCGGAGTGAGGTCTGGAAGCGATTCGCTGCACGTTGGTGGCTGAGTGTGCCCATTCTGGGTGTCCTCCACCGATTTCGAGGGAGACAAACGAGGCGGGGGTTACTTCTACGCAACAGAGTAAATTCGGTGGTCGGTTCAGTTGTTGCGTAGGACGACGAACCTGCGCGGAGCGATGCCGCGCCGACCGACCGGCCTACCTGAGGTAGTCGTCAAGATTGCCGTCTGGATCGGGGAGATCACCGGCATCGTCGAGCGAGAGAAGTTCCCGGCGGATGTTCCGGATGGTCGTTGGAGTGGAGAAGCCTGCGTCGCCGAGTCGCTGTTGCGTGAGCCGGAGGTTGGTGAGATCGCTCTCATCGTGAGCGTGATAGAGGCACGCGGCGGCGACGCCGGCGGGTTGTCGGCCGTTGGCGAGGACACCGACAGCGGGGGCGGTGACGAGTTGGTGGGCTCGTCGTTCGACCAGGGGGTGGGCGTCGACGGCGTTGGCGAGTCGAGGGAGGAAGTCCTGCGGGAGCGGCGGTGGCGTTGCGAGTTCGAGCTCGCGATTCAGCAGTCGATAGGCGCTTTTGATATCGGATTCGTCGACGCGGGCAACGGCGGCAAGTTCCTCGAGGAACCGTGGCAGGCGTTCGAGGCGACAGGCGGCGAAGATGCTGGCGGTCGCGATGGCTTCGATGGAGCGCCCACGGAGGAGATTACTATCCCAGGCGTCGCGAAAGAGTCTCGCAGCGCGGTCGTGGATCGGTGCGGGGAGTTCGGCCGCACTCACGAGACGGGCGATTTCGCCAAGGCCGGTACGGAGCGACTGGTCGTGAGTGGTGCTCGCCTTCGCGCGGTCGTCCCACTTCCGAAGGCGTGTGAACTGGCGCTGTGTCTTCGATGAGAGTTCGTTTCCGTAGCCGTCGCGGTAGGAGCCAATCTCGGTCGGGAGTCCCTTGTCGTGGCGTCTGATGGTCGTGGGAGCGCCGCCCCGAGCAGGTTGTCTTTCGCCATCGGCGGTTGTCTCCCACTGGAGTTCCCGATCAAGAAGGTCTCGGGCGACCACGAGGCCACACGCCTGACAGAAGGTTTCAGTCTTGTCGACGACGAGATGTTCGTCAGTCGCACACTCGGGGCAGCAGTGGTCGGGGTGTCGGTGCTGGCGTTCGGTCTCGGAGGCTGTTGGTGTTCGTTCGTCCGAGTCCGGATCGTCTTCGGGCCTCAGAGCTCGTCTGGGGCGTGGTGTGGTCGTCCGAGACGGGTGCGGGATAGTGGCGGAACTGGTGCTGGCGTCGCCGGTGAGAGTGCGCTGGGACATGGAGAGTACGGTGAGAAGGGGAACGAGACAGCCCCTCTAGCGAGGCGGGGGCGACAAACTGAGCGCCATCAATAGGCAGCGCGAACCAGTCGTCACCGAATCATCCACGGGAGTTCGTGGAGGTTGGTGAACAGGCGGATGGTCTCATCGAGGGCTTCATCCCCACCGTCTTGTGCAGCGGCGTGGGCTTTCGCCGCGTCCAGGAGTGTCTCGAACGCCGGGCGGCATTCATCGTCGATGACGAAGTCGTCGTAGTCGAGGAAGGCGCGCTTGCGGAACTGGAGGTCGTCGTAACGCCAGTCCGACCAGAGGTCGGCGAGTTCGACCTCGTATTCCTGGCCGTTGTATTCGTCGTGGAGACGAACGAGTCCCCGGTCGGTATCGCAGGAGACGATACGCCGGACGTGGCCCGTCCCGTCGGTGATGAATACTTTGGAGTACGGAGCGACCTCGGCGATTCCGAGGTCCACGGCCATCGTCTGGAAATCGAGTTCGCCAT
The DNA here is from genome assembly GCF_023074835.1 of Halomarina salina. Classification (NCBI taxonomy): domain Archaea; kingdom Methanobacteriati; phylum Methanobacteriota; class Halobacteria; order Halobacteriales; family Natronomonadaceae; genus Halomarina; species Halomarina salina. The sequence continues at coordinate 64,987 of NZ_JALLGW010000005.1, read as the reverse complement.
CTTCGGTGTGTGGGTAGCTGGCGCGACAATCCAATCGGTACTCGCTCGTTCCTTCCACGTCAACATCGGTAGTTGCCTGGATGCTGTCGGTGGGCGTCGGTTCATCGTAATCGTTAGACTCGAGGTCAGATTCGTGAAGCACGCGGCGGGTATCCGAGTCGTGGACGCGGAGTTGTCGTTCGTAGCCGTCGTCGACGTTTTGGCCGCCGAGGGCGAGGACGAACCACCCGGAGTCGGGTGAGCCACGCGTGGCTTCGAGGACGCGGTAAACGCGGCCGGTCTCTTCGTCGAGGAAGAAGACTGCCGGGGGGGTTTCGTAGTCGATTTCGCGAGCTTTCGAGAGGGCGTGGAGAACGCATCCCTCGTCGAATCGCTCACGAAGGTCGGCAAACGTGTCTGGCGTATCGGTTGGATTTGAGTTCATGAGTGGCTGGATGACTGGCTGGCTGGTCGTGGAGATGCACAGTTACCGGGCGCTCCCCGGGGTGTCACTCGGGCGGGGCGGAGGGGGATTCGAGGATTTCGTGGACGTCGGGGTCGTACCGAGCGTGGAACGCGTCGAGTACGTCGCGCTGCCACCGTTCGTGGCCCGGATCGCCGAGCCTCTTGATGCCGAGGCCGTTCGAGCGCGCAACCTGTTCGAGGTCGATGCACTGAATCGAGGAGACGTCGCCGCCGTCGCCGGCGGGGATGTTAGCGGCGTCCAGGAGTGGGGTCTCGACCCAGGCGTCGAAGCAGTTGTCGCTCGAGGACGTGACGACGACGCCGTCGGTAGCCCCGGAGAACAGTTCGGTGGTGATTCGACCGAGATTTTGGTAGACGCCGGGGGGATGACGAGGAGGTTGCGTTCGTTGTCGATGGTGGATTCGGCGCGAACCTGCCGGGGGTGGCCTTTGAGGAGCCACTGTTCGTCGGTGTTGAGCCAGGCGCCACGGATGAGGTGCTGGATCGCAGCGTCGAGGTGGTCATGCGTGCGGTACGTGAGGTAGCCGGAGAGTCGAGCGTAGAACGTCATGAGAGAGTCTGGTAGTGACGTGAGTCATGTGTGAGTGGGACTCGAGAGCGTCCTCGAAGTCTGAGTTGCGGGCCCGGGGGCGACGAGCACTCAAGCCAGTGAGACGTGGGTGATTTCGCCGTCGGGGTCGACCGTGTACTGGTAGCCGACGAGCGGAAAGCGGCATTTCTCGTAGCCGGCGGTCTGGACGATGAACAGTTCAGTGAGGTATTCTGCGAGTTCGCGCAGGAAGTCCTCGGTGTGCTCGTGCTGGTAGTCGTACACGAGGTCCTCGGTTTCGGCGTCGATGAAGGCGTCGCGGTCGTCGTCGCTGAGGCCCTCGAGATCGCCGTCGGCGTCGAGGTGGTCCCGAGCAGCGTCACGGACGGTCGGGCGGTGTGCTGGCCCGAAGGAGGCGTAACCGTACAAGACGAGATACGGTGATGGCGTGTCGCCAGTCTCGGTATCGCTATCCGTCTCGGCGTCTTGCTCAGGTTCGGGTTCGGGTTCGATGACGTCGGCGGTGAGGTCGTCGAATGGGCCGGTTCCGAGGAGCCACTCGGTGAGGAAGGAGCGGAGTTCGTCGACGCGTTCGTGGTCGACAGTCGGTGCGTTTGAGGCGGTGCTGACTTGGAGTGTTGCCATTGGTGATTCGGACGGGTGCCCTCCACCGATTCGAGGGAGACAAAGTGGGCGTGCTGGTGGGGCGGGGCGACTCAGATTGAGGAGCATCGCTGTACAAAAAATGGGCGTCGCGTGTGGAGTGTCACCCGCGTTCGATTCGGTTACTCGAACGCGGATGAGACGTGGGTGGGATGCTTGCGTATCCCCCTGAGAGAGAACGACCGTGCCGGAGTGCTGTTGTGGAAGGCCTCTTGCGACGAATCACTCCTCCAGGCCGGCGTTGGCGACGGCCGAGGCGAGGGCCGCTTCGTCGATGGCCCCCTCTTCCGTCAGCTCCTCGGGGTCGGACTCGCCGTTGCTGTCGATATTGCTGTCAGTGTCGTGGTCGCCGTCATCGCTCTGGTCGGCGTCGTCGGCGTCGTAAACGCGGGTGGAGCCGCCCTTGGTGTCGGCCTCGACCTCAACCTCTCCCTCGGTGTCGTCGTCGTAGGGGACAGCGTCCATCCCAACGTCTTCGCGAGCGTCGTTGAGGGCATTGCGGTAGACCTCGAGTGAGAGGTTGTCCCCGTACTGTTCGCGGCTCATCGCGATGTACGGGGGCGTGCCGTTGCCGTCGTCGTCCTCGTAGGCGTCGAGGCGGGCAGCCGTCCGGTCGATGGTTTCGCGCACCCACTGGTTGCGGGTGGCTTCATCGACGCGGGTGATGGTCTCGGGGCGGAGTGAGACGTTCACGTTGCCGTCGTCGGTTTCGTACGTGCTGGGCTTGGCAGTGATGGCGACGTACGCGGGGGGTTCGAGGCCGGAGAGAAACGCGGTGACGTCGGGCTGGTACTGACCAGCGTAGACGAACACCGTGCCCGTGGGATCGACGATTCGGGCCTGCCAATATTCGCTGTCCTTGCCAACGTCGTTGACTTCGGTGACGGTCCCGACGAGGAAGTAGCGGTTCGCGGTCTCGCCGCTTGGGAGCAGCGCGAAGTTCGGGGCCCGCTCCTCGTCGCTCTCTTTGAAGACGTGGGTTGCGTCGTTGAGTTCGACGGCGAAGGCGCGCTTTGCGACCTGTCGGCCCTGTCGCTGGGTGCTGTTGCTGTCGGTACTGCTGTCGGCTGTGGATGCTGAGTTACTCATTATAGTGAATTGGAGAGGGTAGTGGCGGGGCGTGGGCCTACGGGAGTGGGTCGGCCTCATCGACGAGCAGGTATTTCCCGATGACGCGGCCGCTGACTCGGTAGTAGCGACCGACGAGGGCGTCGGTGAGGTCGTTCGCGACGACGCTCGTATCGAGAGCGTCCATCGCTTGCTGTTTGGCCTCCTCGATGGTGATGTCGGCTAGGGCTTCGGTCGCCTCCTTGTCGAAGATGGCGTGCTGGACGCGCACGCCGTCGTCGAAGACGGCCTTGATTCGGAGGTCGAACTCGCCTTCGACCGTTCCGTGTTCGGCACACCGGCCGTTCTGGAGGACGCGCGTACAGCCGTCGTGGAGACAGCGCTTGATGAGCCCGCTTCCGGACTGGATCGCGACCATCGGGGCCTCGATGGTCAACTCCTCGGCGTTGTTGCCGACTTCGATATCGTCATCCACGGGTTCGATGACCGATCGGGAGTTGAGGTTGATGGAGTAGCGGCCTTCGTACTCGCTGGTGACGACGTTGTAGAGACGGTACACGCCGTCCTCCTTGAGTTCGGGAAGGTCGGCTTTCGCCCACTTGGTGAACTTGAGTCGGCCGCTCTCGTCGCCGATGAGTCCGACCTGGGCGATGCTGTCGCTAGTCGGCTCCCATAGGTCGACGACTTTGACGGTGACGCTGACCCACTGGCCGTCTGTGTTGATTTCGTCGAGCGTCGTGTCGCCGGCACTCTGCGAGGGGAGTGCGAGGTCGTCGTATTCGATGCCTAGCACGTCGAGGTAGTGGTTGCGCGTGGCGCGAGTAGCCTCCTCGAGCGGCACGTTGTAGCCGTTGACCATCTGGTCGAGCCGGGTGACGATATCGTCGACACTCGGAAGGACTTCATCGCCGGCATCGTCGGGGAACTGTTCGATGAGGGTGGTCGCGGCCGTCGCGAGGTCGTCGCTGGAGGCGTTGACCGCCGAATCTGCGGGTGTTGCGTTGGTGGACATTGGTTCGAGTTTTGGTTCGATGGCTGTTTGAGGTGTCTTCTGGGGGAGTTTCTCCACGAGGGAGACGGGCCGAGAAGCGTCGGAACGAGGCACACGAGAGCCGTGCGAGACACGGTATCTCTCGTCTCTCCTCCGATTCCCCTCATCCCCCGTGGGGAGCAAAAACTCTGGGAGGGTTGCTGGTCGCGACGGCCTGCGAGTCCTGTCCTGCTCGGTCAGCGAGCGTCTTCGAGGCTTATGGTTTCGTCGGCGCTGATCCATCCGCCGAGGGCGGCACGCTCGATAATGGCGAACGACCCGTCTTGGAGCGTGGCGAAGCGCGTCCCGACGGTCGGGCCTGGCCCCGGCGAGTCAGGCCGGTATCGGTCGTCGGGATTGACCGCTCGCGAGGGGTCTTCGCCGTCGACGATATAGAGGTCGAACAGCTCCTCGTTGGTGGGAAGGGATTCAGGTTCGATGTCGTTGCTATCGCTGTCGGAGTTGGTGTTGGAGCACATGGGGGTCTGGTGAATCGTGGTGTGGATGGTGCGGAATCGAAGCGAGTCGAATCGAGGCGAAACGAGGCGAGCGGTATCGAATCGAACCGAATCGAACAGTGGTGGTTAGCTGTCATCGCGCCAGCGCTGGCCGCAACTGGCACACGAGAGGAGTCTGGTCGGTGGCTCGTCGATAGAGCGGAGTTGGACGAGCCGGTAGTGCGCCCGGTCGTGGGAGCACTCGGGACACCGGCAGGTGGTCGTGGGCAGGCCGAGGCTCGGCTCTGTCGTCGCCGTTGTCTCGGGGGTGTCGGGAGTCGTGACGCCGGTAAGCGCGTTCGTGCTGGCGTCCTCGGTGGCTTCTATGGACTGGTCGGTAGCGTCCGAGTCCTCGTCCTCGAGTGCGGTTCCGAAGTGGTCGAGGTTTCGCACGAGCGCCCAGAGGCGGCGCTTGCCCTGTGGGACGGGATGGTCTGGGACGGACGTCGAGTCGGGCTGCGAGGTGGCGATGACGTCGTGGACGGCGGCGTGAATCGCGTCACGGTCGGCGTCGACGAGGACGGAGACGACGGTGGCTTGTTCGCGCCACCAGGTCGGGAGTGGGACGTCGCCGTCTTCGTCGAATATCTCGGTGGCTTTGAGCCATTCGTGGGCGTCCATCTGCCCGCTCTGTTCGGCGTCGAGACGGTCGACCGGCGTGTGGACGGGACGAGAGACTTCCTGCACACCGGGTGTCCCAAGGGCGGGGATCGAGCAGCCGCCGTGTCGCTGGAACGGTTGTTCGATGCCGCGTTCGCGATTTCGTTTGGCGTATTTCGCCCAGTCGACGTTGGGGATGTCGCCGCGTGGCGCTGGCCCGTCGCCGGCCTCGATGACCGTGATGCGAGTCTCGGAGTCGGCGGCGAGCGTCGCCTGTCCCTGGTATTTCCCGACTTTCCCGGCGACAACGCGCACGAGGTCGCCTTCGTGGAGGATGGTTCCCTGACTGGATTTCGTCCAGACGGTGAATTTGATGGTCCCGGTGTCGTCTTCGATGAGGCCGACCTGCTGTTGGGTGCGGGACTTGGGTTGCCAGAGTCGCGTGACGGTCCCCTGGATGTCGGCTTCGAGGTTGTACTTCGAGGGGATGATCGGCACTGAGGAGATGGGCTGGATGACGCCCGCTTCCTGGTAGAGTTCGTCGAGGACGTTCGATTGGGCGGTGAAGAGGTCCTGCCCCCGGGCGACCTTGCTGCCGAGGCGGTGTTCGATGATGGTCTTGTTCGGGGGCGTGACGAGCCGGTCGGTGATTCGGTCAGCAGCGTCGTGAACGCGCTGTGTGGTTTCCTCGTCGAGATGCTCGAAGGGGTCGTAGGAGTGGATGTTGTCGCCGATGACGCGGTCGTTGTAGTCGGCACGGCGCTCGCGGCACTCACTGAGGAGTTCCTCCCGGCGCCGTGTCTCGCGGTCGATGCCCGCGACGTGGGCGGCGAGGGCTTTCGCTCGCTGGCGTTTCCGCTCTTCACGAAGTCCATGGAGGCGTTCTTGGGCTTCGAGTGGGAGTCCGGTGAGGTCCTCGTCGGTGAGGTCCATCGGATCGATGTCGCGGGCTTGGGTGGTGCGGAGGCTTGCGCCGACCCAGTAGGCGTCGAGTGCCTGTTCTCCGGTACCTTCGATTTCAAGGCCGAACTCGTCGTATTCGGGCTGGGTCCGGGCGGCCATCATGAGCTCACCTGCGTTCTCGAGTCGGACGCCGAGGCAGTCGCTTTCGAGATGGGGGCTTTCGTAGAGCCCGCGTAGCCGGAGTTCGTCGAAGCGGTCGTCTTGTTCGACGTCGCTGTTCGAGAGGCGTTGCTGTCCGTCGTGGTAGTATGTCATCGGTAGGTCACTCCGTGGTGGATGATTCGGGAGGCGGACGGCTGTCGGCCATCCTCCTCTCGAACTCCCCTCGGCCCCCTTGGGGGGCCAATACTGAGCGAGAGCTAGCCGAGCCCGGTCTGTGGAGGCGGAGTTCGATTACCAGCGACACAACTTGGTACAGTCCTCACAGGGCTTCTCGAACAGCGTATGTGACGTGGAGCCCGGAACGACCGAGAGTGGACGACAGGATGCGGAGGTTGGGTAACATAGTCCCGTGGCAAAATACTATATTCCCGCACCACAAAGGAACCAGTATGAGTGATCGAGCGCCGGCCGAGTTCGCGGATATCAACGAGGAGGTCCGAGAGGATTGGAAGGAGGAGACGACACCTTACGAGCGTGTCCGCCACGTTATCGCCCACACGTATTCACCCGTGTCGGCAGACACCGTCGCCGAGGACGCTCTCACCTCGCCGAAGACGGCTCGAAAGCACCTCAATGCACTCGCCGACGAGGGATTCGTCGTAACGGCTACCGGCGAACACGGTGGCACAACTTACCGCCGGTCCCCTGAATCGCTCGTCGTTGAGCAGGCGGCAGATATCCTCGAGCACGTCTCGACGGATGAACTCGTCACGCGTATCGGCGAGATGCGCGATCAGCTCAACGAGTATCGCTCTGAATACGGCGTTGATTCGCCCGAAGAGCTAGCCGTCGAGCAGACGAACCAGACACTCGGAGACATAGCCTCGGATCAGCAGGCTATCGATTCGGAGACGATTCAAGAGTGGCAGACGCTCCGGCGCAACCTCGCGTTCGCAAACGCAGCCCTCTCGATCGCGAATGCTGAACGATTCGTCGATGGCGATCGTCGCTCGACCGACCGCAGCATTTCGGCCTAGTCGATGTCGAAGCCAGCTGGAACGGAGGAGAGCCACTCGCTCCGTGGGCCGATTGACCGATCGGCCCTGATCACAATCCGCGATATTATCGACGAGACAGAGCCACTCGCGAAACCTTCGCTCGACGACTATCTCAACCCATCTGTACTTGAGATCAGCCTCGAGGATGGCCTTTGTGAGGCCGAGAGTGGTCGAATTGACGTTCAGTGGACAATCCGTGGAGACTACAAGTTTCACTATACCGACTCCAAGGGCGTGAACTTCCGGTGGGGAAAGCATCCACACGATGGAGACTATATCCACGTGCCTGGTCTCGAGCATTATCACCCACCACCTAATGCGAGTTCAGACCCGAACGAGGTTGAGGAGTCCTGCATCAAGCAGTCACCGGAGGCACTGGTTACTCGTGCTGTGCTCAAACTCTGGCGCGTCGCCTACCACAACCAGTCATATGACCCGCTGAACGCTGGAAGCAATCCTCCTTGAGACTCGACTACCAACAGAACCAGCGATGTATAGTTCCATCTTCGAGGTCCCTCGACGATATCGTTATATCCGGGCGTAGAGTAGCTACATTGAGCCTTGAACGGCTCATCATAACAAGCTCGGAAAGGCAAACTCGCCTTTCCACTCTACTTTCGGCGAGCGGGAGCGCCGTTCTATGAGCGAGTATCCGTCCTGATCGCTTCTGTTCGACGTGGGCGTTCGCGGGCGGTCGTCCTTCGCGCACCGGAGGCCCGTTGAATGTACGCGGAATTGCGGGGGTCTTCAACAGAAAACCGACAGACAGCGCAGGGATACCACGATACAGTTATCATCGCTGTTCGCGTCTCTGAGAGTGGAAAGCACGGCGCTTTTCGAGCTTGTTATGAGTGGATACACCGACAGGTCCGACCTCACCGAGGACGGACAGCAGAGCGGCAGTACCGAAATCGAACACAACACCGAAAATGAGCACCCCACCCACACTGTTCGCCTGGTCTCAAAGGCGGCAGACCACGGATTCCCGGCGACGGTTCGCCTCTCCACCGAGGAGATCCGCCGTCTCGACGACGGAGTGGAATCCCCGACGATTCGTCGGTGGCTCAACCTCGATGCAGACACGAACGCAGACGCGAGTTCCCACTCGCCGTCCGCACTCTCGACAGAGCGTGAGTTCCGTGGCACTGTGGATGGACAACACTCGACCACCGAATCTGACTCCGAATTCGACACCGATGTCGACGTCCTCGTCGATGTCGATGCCGGTGTCGACTTCGAGCGTGAGTCCGAGCGTACTGGTGCGCACGAGTCCGGTTCTGAACTCGAACTCGAACGTGAATCCGAGGGCGTCTACGGCTGGTACGATGACCAACCGATGGTCGCGTCTCGGAGTGATGAGCGGAGGACTGAGATGAACGCTTGCGGACGACCCGCTGATGCGCTCTCTGAATCTGATGTCATCGCACGTGGGCAGTACATCTACATGGGCCACGACCGCCTGACCGACCCGACTGGCGATCAGTTGACGGGCACGGCGTCTGGCTTCGATGAGTACGACCCCATCAGTTCGACGGATGTTCCGGTGCGCCTTGGACGAACACTCGTCCCTGAAGACCAGCTGGATGCACACACTCGCCGACTGCGTGCGCTGAAGATCATCCCCGAGGATGAGCAGACGCCACGCGAGGCAGAGGGTGTCGGAACGGACGACCTGGAAGTGACGCTTCCCTCTGGGGAGTTAGTCGCACTCCGGACTCTCGTTGCGAATCCAGCGGAGTACTCTCGGTCGTCGATTCCTGGTATCGAGCGCCGACTGGCGTTGGATGCAGAGCTGAAGAGAGTCTCTGCGGGAATTGACGCTGCTGGACACCTGACTGGCCTGGCTGCGACGTTGGATGCACACACCGAATTGCTCGCTTGCTATCGTAGCGCGTGTGCTGGTGTTGCTCCTGAGCGTCGTGAACAGACCGTCGCCCAGCAGCTCTACGACCTCGCCGAGCCCCTTCGGGAGCTCGCCGCCGAGGATTCCGAACTTCGTGAGGAGGTCTTGGCCGAAGCACGCAGATTGCTACAGGCTGAGACCGTCCACGAGATTCGTCGCCGACCCGTCGAAATCGCGTCTAATCTTGCACAGGGTGTGTTGGATGGACAAGATGTGACGTCGGCCTTCCTCAGACTCCTCGAAGACGAAGCAACGAACCCGAGGAATGTCCTGCGAATCAACGCGATTCTACAGGCGAACCTCTGGTCCTCAAAAGGCTATCTCACCACGCAAGGCGTCGTGAAGAAGGTCTACCATGCTGACGTCCCTGGATTGAAATTCGGGATGATCGTCAAGGATGGAGATCGCCGCGAGGATGAAGTTCGTGTCTCTGTCTGGGAGTCAAGCGAAGAGGAGATTACTGCATCAACGGCCGACCCGGATGACGCCGATGGAGAAGTAATCATCTCGAAGAAGATTCTCACCGAGCCGAACGAAGGTGACGTGGTCCGCCTGGTTGACTTCAAGTTACCGTACAAGAAGTCCAACCAGACGTATCAAGGTCAACCGAAGCTCGACTCGCGTTGGGAATCCGAGATTCAGATTCTCGAGCGTGCACCGGTCACCCCATCGACTCGCTCGACGCCTGCGACACCTCAGCGTGTTAGTCAGTCGTCGCAATCGTCTGATGCTGGTGAGGCTGTTCCCCGGAGTTCCGCTGCGAAGTTCTCTGGTGACGTTTCGACAACCTGGCCTTCGCCAGTGCTGGTCGAGACGCTCATCGAAGACGAACTCGCTCGTGTCTCCGACCGTGTTCAAGCAATTACTGAACGCAAACAGCTCGCACATCAAGAGCGTCAGATGAAGCGAAATCGCCGATTCCTCAAGGACCACCCTGAGGCACTCGGTCTCTTCAAGGCAAACGCGTTGATGAGATTCGTGAACGGCGACTCGTCTCGTGACCCCTCGTCGTGTTGGGTTTGTGGTGTCCGGAATGAAGACATGAACTACGATCCGGTCGTAGCGTCTCGATTCCACCCACTCTGCCTGGCACGCGCTGGTGTTGAGAGTTGTAAGGAATACACCGAACAGCGTCTCACCGAGTACACCGAGTCACTCGACGGAGGAGCTGCCTGAGTATGTGTATGAGCACAGCTGATACCCGCACTCAGGTTCGGATTCAGGCTCAGATTCGACAGACCTCGATAACGGTACTCCCCGTTACCCGGTTGTGTCCTGAACTGTAACGAACCCTAGCACCCCCGAGTTCCCTACCGATCGAACTCAGAATTCCAACTAAACTCTCTTTCGAAAACTGGACATGAAGCCGCCGAGCAGCGCCTCAGCCTCCCGAACCGTCGACCACGACCCCCCAGAAGCAGCCTGTGCTCCGGTCGATATCGTGCGGACCAGAATGTGGTGGATGTAGTTCCACATTCAATGTAGTCAACGAGTCCTCATACGGGTGAGACGCATATGGAACAACAGTATGACGACGTCTCGGCACGGTGAGGAGGAGACATGGTTTGAGGTACAGCTGTCGGTTCCATGGGTGGTGGCGGGAACGACGGGCGTCCAGGACGTGATCAACATCGCGGTGTCGGAGGTGGGCAAGAGGGTGAATCAGACGTCGGCGCGGTACTCGGAGATCGTCGTTCAGGACGTTGCGTGTCCGTCCTGCGGGTATGAGTATGAGGCGGCGCTTTCGACGACGGATTTCGCGTTGGTGGTCTTGACGGTGTTGGCGCAGTTCGAGGCGTTCTCAGCGGAGGAGAGTTCGCGCATCGCGAAGCGGGAGTTGGGTGTGCGAATGAAGGATATTCCGTTGACTGTCTTGGGGGTTCGGCGGGCGTCGTCAGGAGTAGAGGAGCCAGCGGTGGAAACGGCGGCGGAGCCGGACGCGGTGACAGACGCGTCCTCTGGGGACGGGTCGGAGATTGACGTCTTGAGGCTGGAGGAAGCGGCGGCGGGCGAGCGAGCGAGGAGCGCGCGAGGCGGCGAGACGAAGTAGGGATACACAGATGGTGCGTGGGTCGGGGTCGTCCCCACGTTGTCGGGGTGTTCGGCAGGGTGACTGAGAGTGCGGCGGCTTCTGGGTGGTTCAAGCTGGTCTGAGCAACAGCAGTTCACCACAATCTTCCTAGGTATTCGAACCCAGTATTCTGATTGTGACCCCGAAAGTCATAATATTTATTATGTTAAAGAGACAACTGATGTCGTGCCCAAAACACCCTCCAGGGACGGACGACCCCCCTCCACAGATGGGCACACATCCACCGGGGATTAGGACAGTTTCCCACGTCTCCTGCCACGAGCGAGCGAAGTTGCTCGACCAGTGCCGAGCGTAGGATCAGCGGAGCAGTCTCCGGCGGCGAATTCGCCGCGGATGACTGTATCGCCGAACCCGATAGCAAAGCCAGTCCCGATCCCACTGCCCGTGGAAGCACGGGAACTCGGCCTCTTACGGAAGGATGGCCGGGGACACCCTCCTTGCGAGAAAGTACCATAAGCCTCTGGTGAAATCCTCAGAGCTTGACAGGATATGCGTGCAAGATACAGCGCGCGAGTCGGTCAGCGTCAATGAGAACAGGCCCGTAGCGTGGAGCAGCGAGGGCAGGTTACGGCCACAACCCTCGCGCTTCATGCGCCTCGGCAATCCGGGACAACGCAACGATATAGGCTGCATCACGCCAAGTGACGTCGCGTTGTTCGAACTCTGATCGAACCGCATCCCAGGCAGCCCGCATCTCCGCTTCGAGTTCATCGTTCACCCGTTCGAGCGACCATGCTCGCCGATTGATATCCTGGAGCCACTCGAAGTAGCTTACCGTCACTCCACCAGCATTGGCGAGAATATCGGGAATCACTGCGACACCTCGCTCTGCAAGAATAGAATCCGCGGTCGAGATCGTTGGGCCGTTCGCACCTTCGACGACGAAATCCGCTGCAACCGCCTTTGCATTTTCCTCGGTGATCACGTTCCCCAGTGCTGCTGGGATGAGCACATCGACATCGAGCGTGAGTAACTCGTCGTTCGAAATGACGGTGTCCGCGTACTTGGTAACTGCTTCCGGCTCTTCGTCGTGTGACGGGACTGAAGCCGTGTCGACCCCTTCTGGTTCGTACATCGCTCCATTCACGTCGCTGACTGCGACGACAGTCGCGCCCCACTCGTCGAGCAGTCGAGCCGCATTCGCGCCAACGCTCCCGTATCCTTGGACAGCAACCGTCGTCTCCTTGAGCTTGCGGTCGTAGTACTCACAGACCAACTTCGTGATGATCGCTACGCTCCGTCCGGGGGCTTCTTCACGGCCTTCACTACCACCGACCACCGGCGGCTTGCCGGTGACAACACCCGGTGTCGTCTCGCCTTCCTGCATCGAGTAGGCATCCATCAGCCACGCCATCGTCTGAGGGTCCGTCCCCATATCGGGAGCAGGGATATCCTGGTTCGGGCCGATGACGTCGCGTATTTCTTGTGCGAACCGGCGAGTGAGCCGTTCTTTTTCGGTCGAACTCAAATCCTTCGGGTTGGCGGCAATGCCACCTTTTGCCCCGCCGAAAGGCAGATCCATAACGGCACATTTCCAGGTCATCCACATACCGAGGCCGACACACTCGTCTCGGGTCACGTCAGGGTGGTATCGAAGCCCGCCTTTGAATGGACCTCTGACACTATCGTGTTGGGCTCGGTAGCCCGTGAACACTTCGACGGTACCGTCATCCCGCTTGATTGGGACCGTTACTTCGTGGACCTTCTTCGGATATTTGAGCCGTTCGACGATACTCGGGTCGATGTCCAGGTGATCAGCAGCGTGGTACAGCTGCCGGCGAGCCGTTTGGAGCGCCGATTCCGATTCGGACGACTCCACGGCATCACCTGGTTCGTCACGGAGGGGGTCAGTTTGGGATGCCATGGTTATTCCAGTGGGACCTGCCGATTTCGCATCGAGCCACTACAATCGGGACACTGGCCGGGGCTGTTCTCAGCGATGATGATGTTGCCACACGTGAAGCACTCGTATGGGGTTTCTCCGTCGGGTTCGGGGTCGACATCTCTCATGGAAGTTCACGAGTGCCAGCGTGGAATGCGGGGCACTCTAATCAGTCTAATAAGTGTATCAGCGAATAGCTGAAGGTTAACAGCCAAACAACCTCTTACGAAAGGGGTTAGTTATTGAACCTCGCCGGTTCCAGGAATCGAGAAGTTGTTCTCCTCGAAGAGCGTCTCGAACAGTTTGCGTTGGACGGTCCGGGCGTGCTTATAGAACGCCGGCGGGGATATTCCGAGTGTCTCCGCAACGTCTTCGCCGGTGCTTTCGCGGGGCGATTCGAAGAAACCGCTGTAGTATGCCGTCTGGATCACCTCAAGTTGGCGCTCGGTCAACTTCTTGAGGAATTTCGAGTACAAGTCGTGTTCGGCGGACTGATCCAGCGTCTGCTTCGAACGGAGTTCGGCAGTAGAGAACGTCTCCCGGACGAGTTGCGTGACCGTTCGGACGTCGATACTATCTGGGATGTCGATGACGAGTATCGTGGACGCTGGGTCGGCAGTCGCCTCACGGAAGACGGCACCGTGATCGGCCAACTCCATGGCGAGGAACGGCTGCGTGAGCCGAAGCCGTAGAACACCCCCTTCACCAGCCTCACTAATCTGTTGCACCTCGTCGACGCCGACCAGCTGCGAGGCCGCGTCTGCGACATCAGTTACGGCTCCGTCCTCGACGGTCACGAACACGTAGCTTCCCTCTGTGGATTGTTGGACTCCCCCCTGATACGAGAGTGTGCACGCTGCGTCTTTCGCGAGCCGAGTGAGGACGAACGCCGAATCGTCGATGGCAAATTCGACACGCGTCATCGATGTCGTGAGCAGCGCGTTCTTCCGCTCGATTGCACTGAGAGCAGACGCGATGGTTTCGCCGAGTTCGCCTAATACAGCCTTCGTCATGTCGTCGAACGCGTCTTGGGTCGGGGCGTAGACAGTCAACACCCCGTGCGTGAGATCGTTGTAGACGAGGGGGATGCTCAGTACAGAGAGGTAGTCACGAGCGAGGGCCTCCTTCCGCCACGGGTCCTCGCGGAGTCCGGCGGCGACGTTCGTCACCATCGTCAGGTCGCCGGTAGCGGCGGTCTGGCCGGCCGGCTCTGCACTGGACATATCGATAGCGAACGCTTGGCTATCCAGATACCCCTGTTCGCTGCCGGCCCAGGCCCGTGGCTCGACGACGTCGGTCGTCATGTCCACCGTTCCGATCCAAGCGAACCGGAACCGGTCATCGGCGGTCAACAGTTCGCAGACCGTATGATCGACCTCCTCTCTCGTTTCGGCTTGCACGAGGGCTTGGTCGATTTCACGGATCGTCTCGTTGATACGGTTCAGCGAGGTGAGCTGTTCGTTTTGCGCCTGAAGCGTGCGATCCTGTTCGCGTAGACGAGACTCCCGTGTGACTCGGTCGAGGGCAGCCTCAGCGGTTGCAGCGAGGAGATCGGCCAGTTCTCGGGTCACATCATCGAAGGCACCGACCCGGTTCGAGCCAACGACGAATACGCCGTGGTTGCCGAGTGGGATATACGCTGCACTGCGAAGCTCAGTCGCCCGGTTTTCGAGACGGTCTGCCTGGTGGACGTCATCGAAGAACAGCGCTTCATCCTCGACGAAGCTATAACTCGGAAGCGTTTCTCCGTCGGCGTGGACCGTGGGGAGCGGCCCGTTGAGTTCTCTCATCGTTGTCGAGCGGGCCGCGGGTCGGAGATCGTTCGAGTCGGCATCGAAGAGATAGACAGCACTCGCCTCCAGATCGAGAACACCTGGTGTATCGTCAACAACGTGTTGGGCTATCTCCTGATGGGTTTCGGCGTACAGGAAATCACGGGCGGTCCCTTGGAGTGTCGCGAGCGCTTCCTCACGTTGCTTGCGTTTCGTGATGTCTCGACAGCTGAAGAGAAGCGTGCCGTCCTGAATCGAGACCTCGCGAACGTTGACCAGAAGCGTGTGTTCACGACCTGCCTTGTCCGTCGCGGTCGTCTCGATGTTCTTCAGCACGCCCTCAGCCCTGAGCTCGTCGCGGTCGAATAGATCCGCACCGAGAAGATCGTCGATCGTCTCTCGATCGTGGATTTCGTCGGCCGTGTAGCCGAATATGAAGTGAACGTTGGGACAGACGTAGGTGTACTCACCGTCTTCGTTCGTGATGAGGACGGTGTCGGTCATGTTGTTGAGCGTAACTCGATGGAGTTCCTCCGATTGACGCAGGTCACGTTCGAGGTCGACGCGCTCAGTGATGTCGACCCCCTCGACGAGAATCGAAACGATGTCGCCGCGTTCACTCTCGACTGGGCGCACAGAGAGATCGATGACGCGTGGTTCCTCGACGTGTGGTGGCTGTGTGACGACCGCGTTGCCGAATCTCCCATCGAGTGCTTTCTCCACGATCTGTTGTACGTCCGTGTTCGTCGTACCGGGGTCTGTCCACCACGGAAGCGTCCAGAAGGGTTCACCAACGATTGACTCGGTTTTTACGTCGATCATCTCTCGGGCAGTCTCGTTCACGCGTTCAAGCGTGCCATCCGTGGCAAGAACCCACGTCGCGGTCCGTGAGTCGTTGAATATCGCGTCGAACTGTCTAGCCCGCTCCCGTTGCGTGCTCGCTCGCTGTGCGGACCGAATCGCCCGCTCAACTCGCTCGGTGAGTTGGTCGATCATCTCTTCGGCCGGGTCCGTGAGTGCGATGTAATCGGTGACGCCGGCTTCGATTGCCTCGCTAGCGATGGCTTCGCTCCCGTCGGCGGTACAGAGTAATACCGGAAGCGACGTTGTTTCAGTCCGGATCTCCCTGAGGAGTTCGAGTCCGGTTGCCCCTTCGAGCGCGTACTCGCTGATGAGACAATCTGTGGTTCGCTCTCGAACGATTTCGAGCGTTTCCACCTTGCTTCCAACTGTCTTCACCGTCGCGTCAGTCCGAGCCTCAAGCGTCGCGGCGAATCGCGTGAGCCAGTCGTCGGTCCCGACGAGCAACACCGTCGACGAATCGGTGACGGGGGAGGAAAGAACCATTATTGGGCCACGAAGGTACGGCAGACGCTTTTCTCGGCACGGACTCGAACTCTCCCCCAGTTCTGCTGCTGCTGCCACAGGCTGGAATGTGCGTGCATGACTAGTTAACTATCGAACCCTCCGTGAGCAAAGACGTTTGTTATCTAACCCGCAGAGGGATGGGGAGCGGTACGTAACATGGACACACGATGTTCGGGACTCGTCACGGTTTCCTGTCGGTTCCCGATTTCCGCACCTCACTGTCCGACCACACTTCCGAGTAATGTCTCCCCGACCTACCACCACCGATTCCGAAACAACAGCCAGTAACGAACCGCAACAGAACTATCAGTCGATATGGCTGGTCGTAGCTGGAGCCAGTCTCATCTCGACAGGGTTGGCTGCCTACGAGATCGTCCCTGCGAGTGTCACCCCACTCATTCGTGACTCGCTGGGTATCGGCTCGACGATCGCGGGCTTCCTCGTCGGCATCATGTTCGGCACCGCAGTAATCGCAAGCCTCCCAACTGGAGCGGTGCTCGACCGGACGGATTCCAGAACTGCGATGGCCCTTGCAGTTCTCACCCTCGTTGTTGCAGGGACGTGGGGATGGATCGCTGGCCAGCGAGGGGACTACCGGTCAGTGATTGCATCACGAGCCCTCGGTGGGGTCGCCTACGTCGTCGTCTGGAACGCCGGCATCGATATCGTGAGTCGGGCAGCGACCAGCGAAAACCGGGCAACTGCTGTCGGCATCTTCACCGCTAGTGGCCCGATCGGATTTGCGCTCGGGCAGGGGACTGGACCACTGATTGCGCATCGATTCGGGTGGCCCGCGATCTTTGTCGCGTTCACGGGCCTCACGCTAGTCGGGTTCGTCCTGTTCTGGCCGGCCAGTCGAGGCCTCGGGGCGAGCAGTGGAGACGCGCCCTCGATTCAGGAGTTCGGCGCGGTTCTTCGAAACCGGAAGGTGTGGTCAGTTGGGTTGCTCGGCTTTCTGGGCTATTCGTTATACCTGTTCGTGAATAGCTGGGGTGCGTCGTATCTCACGACCGAACTAGGCCTGTCACTCGCAGTGAGTGGGCTGTTGGTGGCTGTGTTCCCCGCAATTGGCGTCGTCTCCAGAATCAGTAGTGGACTCCTGTCTGACCGAGTTTTCGGTGGTCGCCGCCAACCCATCGTCTTCGGTTCCTTCGTGGTTGCTGCGCCACTCGTACTCGTCTTCACTCGGTTTCGATCGCTTCCACTGCTCGTTGGGCTCCTCCTTCTCACCGGGTTTGCGGTTCAGCTCACGCTGGGGCTGTCTTTCACATACGTCCGAGAAATCGTCGATTCCCGGGTCGCTGCGACAGCCGTCGCGTTCCAGACGAGTGTTGGGCTAGCGGGAGCGTTTCTCGCACCGATTGCAGGAGGTGTCGTCATCGATCTTGCAGGGTTCGATACGGCATTTCTATTGGCTGGATGCCTCGCGATCTGCGGAATCGCGGTCGCATGGCGAGCACCAGAGCCGGCCTACTCGTAACTGCGAACCCAAGATGTGCGACCCCGGATAGCACAGGTGTGCTGCACACACCCTCTATATTCAGCACGGCCCAAACAACCCATCAGCGACCGAGGATTTCAACAGAGCCTACCAGAACAAACAGTGCGCGAGGTCAATGGCCTAGTGTCTGGTCAGGGAGTGCATTCAGCCAATTCAAATTCGCAAAGGAGGTTTCGAGTGGGGGGTCACAGCTGTCGAGGTACCGAAATCCGTGGACCTCAGCACGCCCTCAAGGACATGAACAACACGGGATGTTAGATGCTGTGACATCGCGCGAGCCAGGGTGGGGCGGCGTGGGAGTGCGATGCTGGCCGCCGTCCGTGGGGCGACGGAGCGTGTCGCTCAAGGCGGCTGTGGCTCGATGGTGGTGCGCCCGGCATTGCGACGGCGCGTTCGCTCGGGATGAGTGGATACACCGGGAGTGCTCACGTGCAGTATCGGGACGTCGGTTGGTTGCGAGGGCTAGCGAAGCGAGGCGGCGCGAGACTCGGGATCGTCGACGAGGTCGATGACAAGTCGCCGGCGTCGACGAGGTGAGTACTGGACAGTCGAGTCGCACCCTCATCCCCTTTCGGGGGGGGCGAAAAATCTCGTCGTAGAGTGTGGAGTCGGGGACCGGAGCGATGCAGCCGCACCGCCTGAGACCGGGTGAACCGCCGTCGCGCCAGGGGCGCTCGGCGGGGTTTCGATGCACAGCGACCGCCGGTTACCAGGACGATCGGGTGAACGCGTGGAGGATGCGGCGGCTCGTCGAGATGACGATGTATGCGGTCGAGACTGCGAAGCCACCGACACAGACGGTCCAGAGGCCGGTGGTAGCGAACTGTGGATCAACGGCGAGGAACATCATCCCGACGTAGGCGGTGATAAACATCGAAAAGACGGCGGTGGTCAGGAGCGGTACATTGACTGGGGTTGCATATCGGATGGACATGATTCGTGGTCGGAGTCGAAGGTGAGTCGAGACTGATCGGCTCGGTCCGGTCGGCGGCGCACGGTCGCGCCGCGGACAACATCGAGATCGAGCTAGAGCTCTGGCTCGGAATCGGAATCGGAATCGGAACGACGCGAGTGTCGTCGACGTCGCGGCGACACGCCGCGCTGCTCGACTTCCTCACCCCCTTAGGGGACCAATACTTGGCCCGAGCGTGACCGTCCATCCGGGGTGAGTCGACCCGCGCCGGTAACCGGCCGAGCGAAGCGAGGCCGGGAGCGGGGCGGCGGAACGGGGCGGGGCGGAAGCGACAGGCCTCTCACAACCGTGGGAGCGCTAGCCGAACCGGATCAGGGGCTTCGAGCGTCAAAAAACGCCTCGGAGAGGTGGGGACGGCTCGCCCCTTACTGGGCTTGAGCGAGACTCGCTTCCGGCGCGATGTCCTTGATGGCCGCCTCGACTGCCGCTTCGATGTCGGAGACATCCGACTGGTACACCGACTGGACGGCGTCGGTGGCGTCGGAGTCGCGACTGGCGAGCGCGCCGAGGCGCTGCTGGGTCGCGTCGATGGTCTCGGCCACCCACGAGTCACGGGCCTCGCGGTCGACGACCGTGATGGACTCAGGTTGGATGGACACCTTCACGCCGTAGTCCGTCTCGTAGTGGTGGAGTTTGCCGACCACGGCCACGTACGAGGGCGTCTCGGCCGACCGGAGCACGTCCATTGCCTCTGCCTGGTACTGCCCGGCGTAGAGGTTGGCGGCCTCACGAGCGGCCATCACGCGCCCCTTCCAGAACTCGGAGTCACTGCCGACATCAGCCGTCTCGATGAGCGTCCCGACGACGAACACGCGGTTGGCCGCCTCGCCACTCGGCAGGAGCGTGAACTTCGGCGCTCGGTCATCGCCCTCGTCTTCGGGGCGGGTGAACGAGTGGGTCGCCTGGTTGAGTTCTTCGGCAAACAGGCGCTTGGCCGGCTGGCGCTGAGTGACGGCCGGGGCGATGCTCGCGTCGTTGAGGCCGGGGTTGTCAGCGGAGTAGCCCGTCTCGACCGCTTCGTCCACGAGGAAGTACTCGCCGACGACCGGGCCACGCACGTCGAAGGTCTTCCCGATGAGCGAGGCGCGGAGTTCTGCGCCGACGACGCTGGCGTCGAGGGCATCAGCGGCCATTTCCTTCGCTCGCTCAAGCGTGATGCCACTGACAGCGGTGGTCATCTCGGCGTTGAACAGCGCTCGGACAGCGCGCTCACCGTCGTCGAGGATGGCTTTCAGCCGAAGGTCGAACACACCATCAACTTCGCCATGCTCGGAGCAGCGGCCGTTCTGGACGACGCGGGTGCAGTCCTCGTGGGGACAGCGCTTGATGAGGCCACTCCCGTCTTCGAGGGCGACGAGCGTGCCCGTTGCGCGCACTTTGCCATCGGTGGGTTCGACGGCGTCCTCGGCGGCGGCCTCGGTGACCTCGCTGGCCTTGTTAAGCGAGATGGAGTACTTGCCTTCGTACTCGTTGGTGATGGCCGAGGCGATGTCGTAGGTGACGCCCTCCTCGAGGGCAGGCAGGCTCTCGGTGTTCTTCTGCCAGACGACGAACTTCATCTGGGCGCTCTCATCACCGATGAGGCCGACCTGCCGCATGGAGTCGTGCTTGGGCTCCCAGAGGTTGACGACCTGCGCTCGGACGTCCACCCATTCCTCCGGGCCGACGTCTGCGATGTCGCCGAGCATGACGCGCTCGAAGGCGTGCGAGCCGCTCGCGTCGCCACCGAAGCCCGCCAGCGCCGAGATGTCCTCGGACAGGTCGCCGTCATCGAGGTCGTACTCCGCTGCGAGGTTGCGAACAGTCGTCGTGGTCGCCTCCTCGAGCGGGACGCTGAACTCCTGCATCGCCGCGATTCGCTCCTGGACGGTCGAGGCGGGCACGTCTACGCCCACTTCGTCGAACTTGCCGCTGATGTCTGCCGCACGCTGCTCCACGCTGAGGTTGGAGTTTGCACTCATTGTTGTATCTCTGAGGGGGATGTTCACGAGGCAGGACAGAACGAGGACGCTC
Organism: Halomarina salina; assembly: GCF_023074835.1. Taxonomy (NCBI): domain Archaea; kingdom Methanobacteriati; phylum Methanobacteriota; class Halobacteria; order Halobacteriales; family Natronomonadaceae; genus Halomarina; species Halomarina salina. The sequence goes on along the minus strand of NZ_JALLGW010000005.1, from coordinate 44,508 downwards.
CTCGCCCCACCCGCTCTCCCTCACCCCCCTTTGGGGGCCAATACTTTCGGGAGTCGCAGGCAGGACAACCGCCGGCGGCAGCGCGTAACGATCGCACCGCCCCGAGTGTCGGGAAATCCCCGAGGGGAGTCTCCGTCTGTGTCCGTGAATCGGGACAGCTCGCACGCTCGTGCCGACCGACGGGGATCGTCCCTGTCGCTCGTGAGTTCGATGTCGAGACGACGAACAAGACTGATGTCTTCATCGCCCTCTCACACGTCCCTCACCCCCCTTCGGGGGCCAATACCCACGGTGGAAGGAAGAAAGAGGGACCGCGAACATCGAACGGGTCTGTTCTGTCGTGTCGGTTCGGTGGTGCTCGTTCTCGGGTCGACCGTTAGAACGAGTAGTCGTCGCGAACGACTGCGTCCGCACAGGCTTCACAGAGGACATCGAACGGGGGCCACCCGGTGAGGCCATCGGCGTCCTCGAGGAGCGCGGTCGGGACCAAGCCGCTTGTCCCACAGCCACCGTCACAGGAGGTGAACGAGTGGCTGACTGCGGCGAAGGTCTCGCCGTGCGGGTCGTGGTCGGGCTTGCGGAACTCGGGTTCCTCGCCTGTCTTGAACACCACGCTGACCGGCTCGCGCTCGGCCGTGTGGTAGGTGTCGGTGCGCCGCTCGTCGGACTGGATGGTAGTCATCTCAAATCCCTCACCCCCATTTGGGGGCCAATACTCGCCAAGCGACGAGGAGGGGCACACCGCTGGCGGGTAGGAGAGACACTGCCGAGACGCGCGGCGACCACCCCACCAGCAGAGCGGAGGCGGAAGAGGACAGAGGAGGACGGAGGAGTGCGAGGCGGCTGGATTAGCCGAAGAAGCGGGAGAACATTCCCCGCTGTTTCCGGCGTTCGCGTTCGTCGGCCTGGATCCGCTCGTTGGCCTCCTCGTACTCGCGAAGGACGGCATCGAGGCCTGAGAGCGTCTCCTTGGCCGTCGCAACGTCTTCGCTACGAACCATCGGGCGGAGAATCTGCTTGAGCCGCTTGACGGAGTCATCCGGAAGGTCGGCGTCGGCCGGCGACAACAAGCCGGCCCGCGTGAGCTGGCTGCGGTAGCGTTCGCGTTCACCCATCAGCTCGTCCATCGCCTTCAGGTAGGTCTCGGCGGTGAACTTGTAGCGGTCGCGTTCCTCCTCAACATCCGCGAGATCGCGGAGCCGCTCTTCGAGGCGGGTCTGATACCTCGCAAGCACGCGGTTGTCCTCGCGAGCGACCTTCATCGCCTGCGCCGTCGGCGTCCGACCCTCGATAGGACCAACGGTCCAATCCGTAGGATGCTTCTCGGAATCGTCGAGATGCGGATTCGTCCGCGACCATTTACCACCGGCTCTCATGACGGACTCGGTCATCATCCGTTGCGTACTCTCATCGAGGTCGGAGTCGATGTCCGTCCCGTCGGGAGCAGCGGGCGAGACGCCCTGGGGAGTGACGCTCCCACCAGGGGTCGACTCGCCCCGGTCGTTCGAGGCGGGGGAAGCGTCGCGCATGGCCGTCGACGCTGACTGTCCAGTGGGGGCGTTCGCAGCCGCGTCCGCAGCAGCGGCCGGGTCCACACCCATATCCACACCCACATCTCCGTCGTCGGCCCCACTGTCGCTGTCGTTGTCGCCGTCGAGGTCGAGGAGTACGTCGGGGGAACTCTCGGCGGCAGTCACGGCGTCATCCGTGTGCAGCGGACCTGGGGCGCTCGGAGCGGCCTCGGCCGATGCAGACGTGCCATCACTCACGAAAGAACCCCCGGCCGCACCAGCGGAGTCCTGTGGCTTCTGAGCGGATGCTGATGATGCCACGTCATTCGCGGGGATATCCGAGGCCGAGGTCGAGGGAGAGGACGATGCCGTTGGCCCGTCGGCCTTCGAGAACTTCACCCCATCGTCACTCGGGAGTTCGTAGTGGTCATCCACTCGGAGGAGCGCGCGGGCGAGAGTGACGGCGCCATAGGTCGCACCGCTCGAGTAGTGTTGGCCGTCCCACTTGGGTCGCATCAACCCGGAGGTACGAAAGAGCGCGTCCATCCGATCGGGGTCTTTCCCCGTCCAGAACGCAAGCGTATGAGCGAACGCCATATCCGCTTCAGACTGACTCGGATAATCGGCATCGTGAGACCCCCACATCGAAGAGTCGCCTTCGTAGAGGCGGCGTTTCCGGTCGCCACCTTGCGAGTCGTACATCCGCTTCAGAATCTCGCTATCTGATAGCTCGATACCGGGCCCTGCGAGGTCGGCAAACGTACTGGGGCACACCGGGGGAAGGTACTTCGTCTGGACCCGCTCGAGGGCTTCTCGGATGGCCGGGTCACGGATGTTTCTGAAGGTGTCACCGTAGCGCTCGACGAGGGCGCTTTCACTCTGCCGACCAGGGACTTCGGTGGAACGCCGACCGCCACGATTACCTCCACTTTCTGAGGTATCGCTCACGGCGGTATCGGCGAGACTCAACTGCCTATCCGAGCTGGACTCACCACGAATGTACTCACCGTGAACGGCGTCTAACTCGTCCTGACATTTCCGAATCTCCGTGGGCGTGTCCTCGAGGTGCGCCCCGGTCACGGTGAAGTAGCGATCGGAGTCGTACATCTCGACGCGACCCCGGCGATTCCCGGTGGCGGTCAGTTCGCCCCCGACGAGGATATGCACACCCGTGCCGGAGGGAGACACTTCGGTGTATGAGTCGAGTCGGTCGATGATATCTTCGGCCCAGTCTTCGAGCTCGCCTGTATCAGGGTCACGACACTTATCGAGGTCGACGCCGGTGATGGAGACGTTGTCGGTGAAGACGAAGCCAAGGCCATCGCCGGGCACGCGGGAGTCGTTGAGTGCCTCCCACGCAGTGTCGAAGTCGCGGCGCTGTTTGGGGTTGGTGACGTCGCAGTTGATATCACCGCTGGTGCGATACGGTTTAGTCGGGATTTTGGTAGCTTTCCCGTTGCGCTCTCCCTCACGCCAGAGAATCCAGTTCTCGATAGAGCGGATATTGGCCGGGATTGCGTCGTTTGTTACGTCTATATTCGTCATAGATTCATCGTGATGTTTGGAAGGGTCGTCGCCACTCGGCGGCGGGCGAAACAAACCCGGATTGTCGATCTCGACCCGATTTGAGGGAAAATCGACACCCTGCGCGCGATTCGCGCAGAACTGGAGACCCCCTCTAATCCAATACTATGGTATATAGCATCGAAGGTTCCGAATGGGGACACCAAATTGCTCGATAGAGTCTCTAGGCAGTTTTGCGCGTGTGCGCTAAGTTGTAACGGTAGGGGGGTTGTCTCAGACCCAGATTCTGGGTTTTCAAGGCTCGTACCCACTGTGCGCGCCGTGCGCGGATTTTGCGCAGATTTGCGCGCACTCGAATCGCCCTCAATTTGGCCGGGGGAGAGCAGAGCCACGAGCGCGCTTTTTAGACTTTCTAGGCAGTTTTGCGCGTGTGCGCTAAGTTGTAACGGTAGGGAGGTCGGCTCAGACCCTGATTCTGGGGGTAGCAGGCTCGTACCTGCTGTACGCACCGTGCGCGGACTTTGCGCGTACCCCTGGAAATGGCTACTGGAGTTCATCGAGGAGATTTGAGGCGCCAACGAACTGCCACTCGCTGTCGTCGCCCCAGGTAGCCCGAGTTATGTCGTCGTAGGAGCGACTGTTTCGTTCGGCGGGCATTTCGTCAATCAGCCCTGCGTTGTAGAGGGCACGTAGGATATTCTTTGCTTCTGAGAGATTCGGGACGACCCAGATTTTCTTCTCTACGTCGAAGCGGTTGAAGTCCTCATAGTGTTTGACGATGTGCTCGTGGGGGACGTTCCAGATTGCCTCTCCGATCACAGCTGGCTTATCGTCTTTGTACGCGACGACATCTGGATTCACGTCGGTCCCGAAGATTGGGGTGTACCGCTTGACGAAATAGTGATAGGTTTTGTCGGCCGCGAGTGTGCGAGCGAGTGCCTCGACCATCACCTTGTGATAGGTCTTCTCGTTGACGTCACCCTGGTCTTCACCGAAGGCGACGCGAGCGCCACACGCACGCTGACCGTCCTCGGTGACGGTGTAGTAGACGCGGAGATTCTCGGTCACCTTCTCGAGGTAGCCGAGGTCGATGAGCCGGTCGGGGTCTACCTCAGAGAAGTGACTATTTATCGGCTTCATCGTTTCGAGCATATCGAACTTGGGATGCCGACCGTTCACAGTCGTCACGACGGCTGCGAGAAATTGGCGTTCCTGAACTGTCAGATTCTCGTCTATGCCTGAGCCAACGCCACCGACCCAGGTATCGTGCCGGTCGGCGTGGTCAGCGTCCGAAGGATTCTCCGTGGCCGCCCCCGCTCCATCGGCGCGGGTCGTATCTCCCTCCACGCCACCGTGTGCAACGGCGGTAACAGTCTCGTCCGTGGTGGTTGGGTCGGTCCCGTTGTAGAGGAAGTCGTTGATACGATCTTCCAGATTGCTTACCGAATCTTCACCGCCACGTTCAGCGGGGGATTCGGCCTGAGCACCACCGTTTCCTTCGCTGGCTGCTCGGCGCGAACCAAAGTCGTCCGTGAGGTCGTCGGCGGGCCGGGTGACAGGCCTCGACGGGCCATTCTGAGCGCCACCATTTGCGGGTTGCGTCCCGACCTGAGTTGCTACGTTCCGCCGACTCTCCCAGACGTCTTCTTCGGGCTCCGAGTCGGAGTCGGAGCCGGAGCCGGGCACATCGTTGTGGTGTGCGTTCGGATCGGTGGTATCGACCCCAGAGCCGGTGTGGGATGCCGAGAGTTGCTCGGCGGAGGGGTCCGTGTTGCTTCCGGGGATGAGACAGTAGTCGTCCCGCGTTTGGCGTGTCTTCTTCGCGTCGATCCCCCCGAAGGAGTCACCGTAGGGCGAGACTGAATCCTCGTTCACGGGGTCGTCCGAGTCCCGGTGGCCGGCGGGGATGCCGACCGGCAGGAGCGTGACAAGTTCGGGAACGTCGGTCATGAAGCCCGTGTCGGGGAGTTGGGCGACCCATTCTCCACGCGGGAGTGACGTAATCCGGTCGACGAGTTCCTCGTCTTCGATGCCCTCGTGGAAGAGTGTCATCACCAGCTCGTCGTCGACGGCGAGTTTGCCGATGAGTTTGGTGTTGATGTTCCGTAGAATCTCCTTGTAGGAGGAGACGTCGAGGGCGTCGGATTTTACCTGCTCGGCGAAGTGAACGATGACCTCGAGGGCGAGGCCGAACTCCCGGCCATCTGGTATCATGTCGTCGCGGACGAGTTCGGACTGGAGGAGCGGCGCGGCCTCGTCGATGATCAGGTTGATCACATAGCCATCGCTGACAGGCGGTGTCTTGCCGAGGCGATGGCGGAGGCGAGCGCCGGACCAGATGTAATCGAGCAACATGAACGTGAAGAGGTTGCTCGAGGCGGGCCGGAGGTCGCCGGTGTCGATGAGAACGACGCGCTTGCTGGCGAGGATGTCCTGGATGTCGAACATCGGCGATTGGTGGGCGTAGTGCCCGTTCTCCTCGTCCCATTCTGGGACGAAGTTGAGAATCCGCCAGATGAACGACCGCTCTGCGAGTTTCGTTATCCGATTCATCACCGCGTCGATGGAGGTCATGAACCGCTGGCGGTCAGCATCGACGTGGCGCTGAAGGGTCCGGTGGAGCGTGGCATCGCTCACGAGTGGGAGCTTCCCCTGGGCCTTCGTTTCCTCGTTCATGCTCCCAAGTTTCTGCATGTCCATCGCCGCAGTCAGGAGGTCGCTGATGGGCCATGCATCCTGGCCGTGAACGGGGTCGAACATCGCCTTGATGAGGCTGTTGAGAATTTCCTGAGCGACGAACGCCTGGTCAGCCATTTCTCGACCGAGGACGTACACGAGCAGTTCGTTGTAGCGGTCGATTTTCTCTTGGACAGCGACGGTTCGACTGACGCCGGCGGCGAGTTGCGGGCGAATATCGAAGTAGGGGAACGCGAGGACCTCGTCGTTCGGCCCCGGGACGGTGATATGGACGACGTCGTCGAGGTTCCCGAACTTCTTGAAGTGGGCGCGCTTGTACTGGTCGGCCATCGACCCGCCCTTCTTGTCGAAGACGAAGATTGGGCCGTCGAACGACTCGTAGGCGCTGAGGGTGTCGTTAATCATCGCGGTGGTCTTCCCGCCACCCGTCGTGGCTGCGCGCATCACGTGGTGGGTGAGTTGTTCGGCGCTCAGGCGGATCGGGATGTCCGGCCGGTTGTCGACGGCAGTCTCGGCGTACCCGATACACATCCCGTGGTTATACTGCGAGAGGAGGTCCTCGTCAGTCGCAGTGAGTGGCGAGCGAGCGTCGGGTGAGCCGCCGGAGGATCCGCGACTCGCGCGGGGGAGTGCGTCCGTGTGGGGGACGACGACGAAGTTCGCGAGTTCGTCAGGCGAGGCACACAGGATAGGGTCGCCTTTGCTGAAGCGCCCGGAGAGCCCGCTCGAGGTCGCAAGCCGGGCGTGACAGAGCGCGGCGAACTCTTTGTCGCTGATGCCGAGGAGGTCGCCTTCGATGCCGTAGTAGGGGCCTGACAGCGAGGTGAAGGCGTTCGAGATGCTCTGGATGGTCTGTTCGTTACAGGCGGCCCGGAGCGTGAGGTCGAACGTCGTCGTGGGCTGTTTGTGGTCGATCTGGGCCATCCGCGAGCCGGTGATTTTGTTGCTGTCACCGGCGGTGACGGTCCCCCCGACCTGTTCTGAGATATCGCCTCGGTGGATGTTGCGGCGTTCCTGTTCCGAGGTGCCGAACATCTGGCGGGCGAACTCGTTTTTGAACGCGCTGAACGTCCCGTGGTTGCCCATCTTGAGGTTGCGCTTGTGAACTTCGGCTTCACTCGTCCAGTCGGGTCGTGGTTTGAACACGGTCTGGAACATGAACGGGTCGTCGGCGTGCACAGCCTGCTCGAGGAGGACGCTCAGGGGCGACCGATACTGGTCGTCGTTGTCCGTCGCGATGTCGCTGAACGGCCGTAGGAGCGTCATCCAGTCGTTCTTTTTCGACGAGATGCCTTTCCAGCGAACCAGCGAGGGACGTTTCTCCTCGGGGACTTCCTCGGGACGGAGGGGGACGCCTTTCTTGATGAGTTGCTGCTCGGCTTCCTCTGGTGAGGGCCCGTCGCCACGGCCGATATCATGGTCCTCGAACACGGCGGGGTCCTCGAACCCGCTGAGGCGCTCGAGGTCGCCAATATCTTCGAGGGTCGCAATCCGTCGACCGCCCACCTGTGCGTTGCCGTTGTCGCTGGCGAACGCGGCCACGGGGTTGAACGGGACGATCTCGAACTCAAAAGACTCGGGATACATCGCGGCGATGTTGGCAGCGAGTGTCTTGAACGCGGTTGCGTCGTAGGGCGTTACCGAGACGTAGAAGTCGAAGCGTTTGGTGTCTCGCGGCTTGTGAATGACGAACTCGAAAGATTTCTTCGTGTCTTTGAGTCCGAGGCGGCCCGCGAGGTTGAACCGCCCAGTGTCGGTGACGCCGGCTCGATAGAGGCCGAAGAGTCCGGCGATGATGTTGCCGGGCGTGACCTGCTCGCGAGCGGGGGAGATATGGATGTACGGGCGGGCTTCGATAGGGTCGCCGAGTTTCTTTCCGGGGCCGGACCCGACTTCGACGTCCTCGTAGGCGGCGAGACGGTCCTCACGTGACGCATCCTGGTCGCCTGCGGTTGCTGGCGTCTTGACGCGGTCAAGGTCGGATGGCTCTGTGCCAGTCTCCGCGGGGAGTTCCTCCTCTGTACGGTCGTTCTGTTGCTCGCTCGCGTCCGTCGTGGAGTTCGGAGCGTCGGCCCGGAGATGCGAGAGGTCGAGGCCTTTCCGCTCAAATACGCTCTTGGGGGGCTGTGAGCTCTCTGGAGCGTCGGCGTCCGTGTCGACGTCGGGGTCCTGGTCGAGTGATTTGCGGTCTGAGGGCGTTGCAGTCATCGCATCACCTCTACGCGGCCGGGGAGAGGTCGCCCGGTGGGGCGTGCGATGGTCGCGAGAGTCCCGGTGGACGGGACGATTCGATTGCTGTTGGTGTGCTCGGTCATTATCGTGATTGGCGGGTGAGCGTCTCGTCCGGGGACGCCGGTGTTCCACGGGTAGTGCCTCGGAAGCTGTCGCTCCCGAGCTGTGAAACGAGCCACTCGGAAAGGGCCCGGTTGGTTGTTCGGGCACGAGTGGGACGATGATTGAGGTGTGTTTCCTATCCGTCCCTGCCGGGTCAGGGGGTGGCGATCCACTCGAGAAGCGCCACGAAGACGGTGACCCCGAAGTAGAAGATCGTCATGCTGGCTCCGCCGATCATGAGCCACATCCCGTTTTCTGCACGGTCGGAGTTCTTGCGGGCGGTGAACCAGACGATTGCGCCTAGCGCGAGGCCGACGAGACCTGCGTACTTGAGGACGAGCAGGACGGTGTCGTACAGGTTGGTCATGATGCCTTCCAGACCACTCGTGCCGGTCTGTGCCGCGACAGGCTGCACGAAGAGGGTCAGTGCGATGAGGCCCATGAGGACGGTCATTCGGTGCTTCTTCAGGTGTTTCGTTACAGGGAGGGTGTTCATGTGATTCCTCGAACACGAATACGGCGAGAACGAGAATAAAGAAGCGCAGCCCACATTGGATGTGGTAATGTAGCGGATGTAGTGATGTGGTCAGAGCAGTAGTCGAGGACCGCTTCGTGAACAGTCTATGCGGCTGATTTCGCCGTTTCGAAAATAGACTCGGATTTGCGGGGGATTCGCAGAGGGGCGGGATTGTGGGGGTGACCGCTCAGTTTATTTTCATGCCATACGTAAGCGTCTCCGGATAAGGGAACACCCTCCTCGTAGACCCAGTCCATCGAGTGATTGAAGTGTCAGCCAAAAACACCACACCAACCACGGGTACTGCTACCGACTGTGACGAACCCCGGACGACGATCAACGTTTGTCTGCACCGGAATACGCACACGCGTTTGACGGCCTACAAGAATTACAATCCGCTCGCGAACAAGACGTTCGACGAGGCGGTCAACGAGATTCTGGACTCGGTCGGATTCCCCGAGGCCGATGTCTTTGAGAACCCGGCGTTCCCAGTTCTCTCATACACGGGTGACCAGCCATTCTCGATGCCTGGTGACGACTGAGCAGAGCCACCCACGCGGTCTTTCCCGCCGGTCGCTCTCCACAATCAAATAGCTGGCTCTGTTGAAATCCTTAGTCGCTGATAGTTCTCAGCAGCCGTGCTGAATATAGAGCGTGTATCCAGCAGTCTTCCACCCTTCGTTTCGCTCCTGAGCGAGCGAACTAAGTAATAGAGACCGTGTTGGGGTCAGTCGCCGGGCTCAGGCTCACCGCTACCCGTCACGCCGGGGCGTTCGACGGCCACCAGCGTCCCACCAGCGAGGAGGAACACCACGCCGAGCGCGCCCACACCGGCTACCGGTCCGGCGAGGTCGGCCACGCCCCCGGCCAGCAGCTTCAGCGGCACCCGAATCAGGGCGAACACCATCGCGGCAGCCGAGAGCGTCGTCGCGCGGCCCACGCTCTCGACCCGGTCGTTCAGGAACTGCCCGGCGACGGGTGCCACGGCCGCTCGCCCCGCCTTCAGAACGAAGAACACCGGAACCGCGGTGGCCGTCGCCGCCAGCGGGAACAGATAGCAGACCGCGACGACGGCGGGGAGGATGACGACCGCACCCGTCGTCCCGAGCGCGGATTCGACGCGACCGGCGTTGTCGCTGGCGACCCCCGCGACAGCGGTGAATCCGGCGTACAAAAATCCGAGGAGCGCCTCCTCGGGGAGCCCCGAAGCGGCCGCCGGGAGCACGGCGAGATAGCCGTCGAACGCATCGACGGCGATGGGCTGGATGAGGTCGTCAGCCGCGCTCACGACGCCGTAGAACAGGCCGACGTAGAGGACGAGCGACCTGACACCGGGACGCGAGAGCGCGTCACGAACGACCGGAATCGCCTCGGTGACCGAGAGCGGTTAGTCCCGCTCGCCGTCGCCGCCGGGCTCGGGCATCGTCAGCAGGACGCCCACGCTCAGCACACCGACGGCCGCCGCCGCGAGAAACGGCCACTCCACGTTACCGACGTAGAGAAAGCCCGAGGCGACCATCGTGGCGGCCATCGCCCACGACCCGATGGCCCGGCCGCGACCCCGGACGCGGGTGAACTCGTCGGCGTCGAGACGGTCGTCGAGCGTCTCGTACAGCCACGCTTCCTCGGTGCCGGAGGCGAACGTGAACGTCAGCGCCCAGAGCGCGTAGAGCGCGAGGAAGCCGGGGAACGTCGTGACGACGAGGAACCCGAGCAGCGAGGCGACGGCCGCAACCCGACCGACGACGAGGCTGTTTCGCCGGCCGATGCGGTCGCCGACGTAGCCCGTGGGCACTTCCCCCACGACGACGAGGACGGCCATCGCGGCGCTCAGTGTGGCTATCTCGGTGAAGGAGAGCCCCCGCGAGAGCAGGAACAGCGTGAACACCGGCCAGACGAACCCCGAGGTGTCGGTGGCCTCGTACAGGTAGTACCGTGTGACGACACCGGGGGTACGCATCGACTGTAGTTTCGCCCCGGCGTGAATGAGGGTTTCCTGAACCAGATTCTTGTAGTTGGGTTGCTATTTTGGCTATGTTCCAAGACGTGCTGACCGAATCAACAAATGGGGGGACTGAAACGGGCCGACCGTTACGCGAAGCACGGCGAAGTAAGTACTGCAGGGCCGAAGGCCTGAGGAACGCAGCGAGCCGCGCGAGTGTAACGACACCGCGTTAGCGCTCCCATCTCCCCATAGACCACGACCGGCGGGTGACCGATATGCGCACTGTATCTTGCACGCACTCTCTGTCAATTTCTGAGGATTTCAACAGAGCCTGACGCACTGTGCGTGTTCGCTGGCGCGATTCGACCGGTTTCCGTGAGACATCGCCTCCGAGAATCCTACGCAACAATTGACCTCCAAATTGATACACTGTGTTGCGTAGGAACAACAGCTCCCGTGACTAGACTCAAGCGCTCGATCGGGGAAAACTCGGGGAGCGGTGCGGCTCGGGGACGACCACATCGGGTCCGTGTTCGTCCTCGATGATAGCGACGACAGTCGAACCGCCGCTGCGAACTCGCGGTGGCCCCCACTCGAATTGTACTGTGTCGCCGACGGCGATGTCGTTCTCAATCGTCCACTGGTATGGTACTTCGAGGACGTACTTCGCTCGCCCCCGATATTCCGTATAGGGTTCGCCGTCGGTTTCGGGTTCGACGTGGTGGATGGTCGTGATGGTCCCGTCGGCGTCGATGAAGATGATGTCGATGGGGAAGGCCATATCCCGCATGACGTAGGCACGCTCTTTCTCCTGTTTGTGGCGGAAGAACATCCCGCGGTCGGGGTCGAGCGACTCGATTTCTGAGAGCCCGATGGCCAGTTCGCGCCACGTCGCGGCGACGGGGCCCTCGACGGATTCGAGATAGCCACCGTTTTCGTCGTAGATGGTCGCTGTCGCGTAGTTCGGCGAAGTCAGATCAGAGTACATCGTCAACTACCCCGCCCTGACGCTCGCTTACGCTCGCGTCTGAGGGCGGGGCTTGTCCGTGGACTCCCGGTCTGCCGACCCGGAGGGGTCGTCGGGGGTGTAGTCCCCAGTCCCGTTCAGCGTCCCGGACTTGAGGGCGAGTTGACCGTCGCCCAACCCCGAGGGACGTTTGCCCTCGGGTACAGTTATCAGTCGCTTGCCGATGTTCTTCGCCGCGTTGTAGTCGCCGTCGAGTTCGTATCTGCACTCGTTGCAGGCGAACCAGCCGTCCGAATCGCGGTTCGTACTCGACTGGTGGCCGCACTTCGAGCAGGTCTGCGACGAGAACGCGGGGTTCACGTCTTCGACGCGGATGCCGTACTCAGCGGCCTTGTACGCGACCATCTCTTGCAACTCGCGGAATGCCCAGTTGTGCATCTGGCGCTTGATGCGGTCGTTCCGGTTTTCCATCCGGTCGCGGATGTGCGTCAGTCGTTCGACGGCGATATACGAACAGTCGTGGGAGACGGCTTCTTCGACGAGTCGCCGAGAAATGGTGTGCAGACGGTCCAAGACGAAGCGGGTTTCTCGCCCCGACACTTGCCTGAGTGTCTGCTTGGCGGAACGAGTGCCTTTGTCTTGGAGGCTCCGGCGGACTCGGAAGTAATGGTTCTGGCCCCACAACAGTTCGCCACCATCGAAGAACTGTCCCGTGCTTGTCACGGCGACGTTCTTCAAGTTCAAATCGACGCCGAGAACGCGGTTGCCGTCGCGTTCGTCTATCTCTTTTTGGATGACGATGTGGAGGTAGAACGCATCTTCGTCGTCGCGGTAGTGCAACGTCCCCATCCGGCGCTCGTACTCGTCGTCGTCCAAGTACGACCGCTGGTAGTCGCCAAGAACGTACTCGGCTTCGACCCGTCCGTTGACCGTCGAGAGTGTTGCACTTCGGTCGCGGATGGTCAACGTCCGTTTGTCGTACACGGCGGACGGTTCGTTGAAGCGCGGAAGGGGGCGGCTGTTGCCCTTCTTCCAGTCCTCGACGGTGGACTTCATCGCTTCGACCGCCTTCGAGTAGGCGCGGATGCAGAGGTTCGACGGCAGGCCCGTCCGGTCCCGAAGGTCGTAGTACACCTCGTCGTGGATGTTGGACTTGTTGAGGATGAGGTAGCCGTCGTCGTTGCGTCCGTTCTCGACCGTGTAGTTGGCGGCGTCGTTGAACTGGTCGATGGTGGTATGGAGGTCGTCGCGCCGCTCGTCGGGCACGTCGAGTTTGACGGGGACGGTGCGCTTGACCTCCATCTGCATACTCACATATGGGCGGGCGTCTTATATACGCTTGGGAGTCGGCCTGCCAGCGTCGCGCGGTTCCGTGGCAGTTGTCGGCTCCTCCCCTCCCTACTCGCTTGTGCTTCCGGCGCGGACGCCGGAACCCCGGCGCTCGTTGAGGAAGGGGCATCCGCCTTGACCGCTTTAGGTGACTGAACTCACGAAGACGCTGGAACTGAAACTGGTTCAGCCGAACGCACACAAGCGGAGGAAACTCTGTAAGACGCGCGAGGCGTACCAGCAGGCACTTCACGACGCCTTCAACGCCCGATGTACCACGCAGACCGAAGCGAACGACGTGGTGGTCAACTACGACCTGAGCGGGTACGCGAAGAACGCTCTCAAGAAGTACGTCCCGCAACTCACGACGACCTACAACGCGGGCGAACTTCACGACGACCACCCTGTCCGCTTCACGAACGAGGGGCTACGTCTCGACCACAAGCCCGAGAACGCAATCGAGTGGTACGTCAAAATTCCGCACCACGAGGACTACCACCTCTGGATGCCAGCCCAGCCGAACCCCGAACAACAGGACTGGCTCGAAGCGTTGAACGCTGGCGACGCGGAGATGGGTGAGAGTCGGCTGTTCGAGCGGGATGGGACGTGGTTCCTCCACGTTACTGCCACCCGAGACGTAGGGGTTGGTTCCGAGGCGTCCGCCGAAGAACGGACGCCCATCGGTGTCGATATTGGGGAAGCGTCACTCGTCACGGTGTGTCACCGCGACGACCACGGTTCTCCGACCGCTCCCGAACTGTGGGCCGACGAGGGGAAGACCGTTCGTCGGCTCCGTAAGACCTACTTCACCGCCACGAGGCGGCTTCAGACGCGCGGTAGCGAGTGTATCGCAGAGTCGTTCGGTGACGACCTGTGGGACCAGATAGACGACGTATTCCACCGCGTCACCCGCGAAGTCGTGGAGTACGCCGAGTCCGTCGAAAACCCTGTACTCGTTCTCGAAGACCTGACGTACATACGGGAGTCGATGGACTACGGCGAGTACATGAACCGCCGTCTCCACGGATGGGGGTTCGCCAAACTCCACGCGCAGATACGCTACAAGGCCGTTGAGATGGGTATCCCCGTCGAGACGGTGAACCCGCGCAACACCTCGAAGGAGTGCCACGCTTGCGGTGAGGTAAGGTATCGTCCGCGGCAGGCGACATTCAAGTGTACGAACGACGCTTGCTGGATGGGCGAATACCAAGCGGACGTGAACGGAGCGGTGAACATCGCAGACCGCTACCTCAGCGGAGAGAGTCGTTCCAGAGAACACCCGAACGACGATGACTCGGCTGAGGATGGGGCGCGTTTGACCGCGCCACAAGACAGCCAAGCCGATGCTGAAGTCCAGCAAGAGACGCTTGGAACGTATGCGTCTTGAAACCGTAGGGTCGGGCGAACGCTCGGCCTGGAATTCCGTGGCGGGATTCCCGCGTCTTCAGGCGCGGGAGGAGGTCAATGTCGGTGTCTGTGCGGTCTGGAGTGTTTGAATTTGAGTCTGTGGTCATGGAGGTGAGACGGTCAGAGGAGAATCCAGGCGAGCGTGCTGAACACGTTGCCGCCGATACTCGCCCCGACGAGCGTGAGGCCGATGACGATGCCTCGTCGCCCTCGGGCGTCGGCGAGCGAGTCGCGGCTGCCGAATGCCCACCAGGTCACCCCGATGATGAAGACGGCGAGGCCAAGCGCTTCAAGTGCGAGACTGAGGGCAGTTGCGAGTTGTGAGATCGAGCTTGCCTGTGGACCCGTGACCGCGCCGTATGGCCAGCCGGTGGGGAGGAATCGAGACCCCAAGATGAACACGAGGACGTCGTAGAGGACGTCGAGGCCAGTGATGGCGACGAACCCACTTGCGCCGCCGACAGCCATCCCTCGGTAGCGGTCCATCGAGCGGGCGTCCTTTGAGGCGTAGAACCATCCGGTCACGCCGACCACGAGTGCGGTGAGCATCCCGTAGCGCCCGAGTACCTCTGCGAGCTGGTAGATACGGAGGAAGGGCTCGACGAAGCCGCCGACGCTACTCATGCTTTCTTCCCTCCGCCGCGTTTGGTCGTGCGGCGGCGCATCCGCACGTACCAGAACGCGAAGATACCGAGGGCGAGCCACTCGACGAAGATGAGGGTGTTATTGATTGCCCCGGAGATGTACTCGCCGACGGTGCCGGCGGCTACGAAGGCAACGTCTCCCGGTGGTAGGAGATAGAGGATGCTGTCACCCTTGTAGTATGGGTTGTCCGGGCCGGTGTCCCATACATCGCCGTCGTACCTGGCTCGGAGGGTCATCCCGTCCCACGTAACTGAGGCACGCCCCTCAGAGTCGGTGGTGACGGTCCAGTTCGTCCCGTCTGCTTGGGTGACGGTGATGGTCTTGTTGTCGAGGAAGTTGCTGTTCGTATCGGTCAAGATGAGTGTGCCCTCGTGCCCTTCGCCGGTGGGTGAGCGATCTATCTCCATCAGCCGAAGAACGGTTGGAGAGTAGGGTTTAGTAGAGACGTTGAGTTGGTCGTCGAGACTGCCTCCGAAGGGGTTGTCGGCAGTCGCCGTGGCCGTCTCGCCAGTTTCGAGGTCGTTGGAGTTGAGGGTCACGACGTACTGCGTGTAGAGTTCGGTTGGTGCGTCGTTGTCCGTGTCGCTGACGCCGGCAGGGAGCGGTGCTCCACCGGGTCGGGCTGCGACTTGCGTATCGACCGTTCGGAGGTAGCCCCAGCGTTGGGTTTCGACGGAGTCCTGTTGACGTGGGAACTCCATCGTGACGTTGGCGACGCTCGTTTGATAGTGGTAGATGGCTGGCCAGCGGTCGCCTTGCGTGTGGGTTACGTCGTGTGTGTTCGACCCGCTTGCCGTCCGGACTTCGACCGCGTCGTTCCGCGAGACACCGTAGAAGCGCCACGGTGAGTCGATATTGACGACTTTCCCGTTGACGTCGACCTGAATCTGTCTCCACGGATCGTGTGGAAGATCCTGGTCGCCCATCCACGTGATGAGCAGTCGGTCGTCGCCTTCTCCGTCGATGTGAACGACGCTGATGTTGAGATTGGGCGAATCGAAGTCGGTGATCGTCACGGGGACGCTGTATTGCGTCGTGTGAGTGTACGTGCTCGTACTGGATTTCGACCATTCGTTGCACCGCGAACTCGTGATGCCCCAGCGACTTTCGACCTCGCTGGTCACCCGGAGCGTGGCGGTGAGGGTGTATTCCCCTCGGGGGTATTCGAGGGACATACTCGACGGGTCTTCGATAGCAATCCAGGTTGTGTCACCGAATTTCGCCCAGTCGGATTCACCGCTGAATCCGGGGCGGTCAAGCTGGACAGAGGTGACTTCCGCACTAGAGTTGATGAGTTCGTACTCGGCCCACTTCGTCCGGTCGTAGTAGTGCCAGTGGGTACTCTTGTGCGTGTGCGTAGAGTTATCGTGGGTGTGCGTTCGGCGGTGGATGTGCTTTATCTTACACTGGTCGTCGTAGCTGTAGTCCGGCGGTGTGATGGCTCGGTGGTCGAACGGAACGTAGGCTCCCCGCATGGGGGTTCCGCCCACGACGTAACTATCGCGATACCAGACGCCACCGAAGACGTGGTTGATGCCAACCCACGCATCGCGGACGGTGTCGAAGTTCGACTGCCCCCACTGTCGGGACATACTCGCGCCATCGCTGGTCGGATAGAGTTCTCGGCCATTCACCGTCGGGATGGCGACGCGGTCGGAGTCTTGGGCGTACCGCGAGTACTGGCCGGCGGCGTGGAGGTTTCGGTCTATCGTGTTCGAGTAGTACGCGGTGTGGATGAGCGCTTCCTCTGGGTTTGCCACGTAGAGTTCCTCCGCATTACGGTCCCACCTGACCTCGGCATTATAGACGGGTTGCCATTCACCGTATTGGCTGGTGACGCGGACGAACCACTTTCCGTCGGTGCTCGTCGGGCCGTCATAGGTGTTGTTGCCGTGGACGAGGAGGAACTGCGTCTCCTGGTAGGAGGTGATATCGGCATAGTGCGTCCACCGATCTCGATACGGGACGGCTTGGAAATCGCTGAGGTCTCTGATGTAGAGGTCTTGCGTCGCGACGTATCGAAGCGTCTGAGAGGGAGATTGCGATTTGGCTTGGAGCTCGACCGGCCCATATGGATAGTCGTTCTCGAAGTAGCCGTCGTAGGAGATGTCACTCGGGTCAACGTCGTCGTCGTTGTTCGCGAGGATACGGTAGGTATCGTCGTAGAACTTCTCGACACCGGGGTCGGGGGACGGGATTGCGGTGATAGCCCCCAGGCCAGCGGCGGCGACGCTGACGGACGCGAGCAGGAGCGATCCCACGAGCGCCATCGTAATGCACGCGTGGATGTGCTGTCCGTACCGCCCGTCGGTGCGCTTGAGCCGGGAGAGACTGAGACGTCGCTCGGAGAGTCCGGTTCGGAATGCGCGACCAGCCGACGTGACACGCCCTCCCAGCGTGGTGTCGTCCTGGTGCACTCCGGTCCCAGTCCCGGTCTCGGTCTTTGACTCGTCCTCGGTCTCGGGGTCGGCCCGTTGACTGTCAGTACCGGCCCCCTTCTGGGGGGAGTCAGCCTGAGAGGACATGGTCAAGCAGGCTGATGAAGACGGGGAAGGCGAAGCCGATAATCGAGATGACGATGCCTGTGGTCGCCATCATGAATCCGCGCCGTCGGTTGTTCAGAGAGGGGCTGATGAAGTACGCAATGATGCCGACAATCATCGTGATGAGGCCACTCCACTTGAGGAGGGTTCCGACCCAGCCGGGGACCCTGATTGCATCTTTCAAATCGGCAACGAGCGTGCTGAGGTCCGTGCCGGATTGTAAGGGAAGGACCGAAGCTCGCTGTGAATCCGGGGTCGAAAGGAGTGCGTCCGGGTAGAGTACTTGTGCACGCGTGAGCGTCTGTATGAGGTTGAGGTTATTACCGAGTCGAAAACCGCCAGATCCAAAGCCGAATCCGAGAGGTTGGAGCGGGCCGCCAGCTGCTCGAAGCGACGGGGCGACCGAGGAGGCCGCGTCGATGGCTGTACTGGGTAGTGAGGGAGGCCCGGCGAGGATGAGCCACCGGCTGGCGACCTCGATGGCCTCTGGTTGTAGTTCTATCATGGGGAGGGTGTTCTCTCCACGCACCGTCTGGTGTAGCGACGGTGGTGTTTGGTACAGCACGGGAGGCCGTCTGCGGGTAAATACCCTCCTCGGTCACATCGGATGTGGTGCTACAGGGACCACATTGAATGTAGAAATGTGGGCGTGATAACATCTTAAGGTCGGCTGGCTTACGGATGTCGATGGAAAATCCCGGTCATAACCAGTCGGTCGCCCACAATTCGAGCGACTGCTCGCCCGCCCGAAATTGGCGCGAGTTTGCGGAGCGTCTCGAGACGCTCGGTGGGACTCGCGACGCTCCGGCGAGCGCCATCCGGGACTCTGTCCACAATCCAAACAACGGGAACACCCTCCTATGCCTGAAATCCAAGTTGATTGGCACTCTCAACAGGAGGCCGACCGCCTACGCGATCTCCGTGACCGACACGGGATGGTGTGGCGCGGCGTCCTACTCGAGGGGGCTAAACACGCAGAAAGTGTAGATTTGCTTAAGGCGCTCACAGAGCTCCACCCAGCACTCGCGACAACGCTCCCCAACCCGACCGGGGACGGCGCGGCCCCGAGCCGGTCGGAGCTGACCGAGGAGTTGCGAGAGCAGATTCGTGAGCAACAGCGCATCCGAGCGACGGCAGAGATCCCACTCTCTGCGTTCGATGATGAAACGGACGCCGACACGCAACGACAGCGTGAGGGCAACATCGAGAGCCACCCCACTCCCGAAGTAGCGGGCGTGGAGGCACAGCCGTCGCGTGTTGATACCGACCGAACGCGGGCGTACAAGCAGTGGGACGTACAGGAAGCCCGTGCCCTCGAAGACGGCGAGGTACTCCATCTCGATGCACACGCGGACGTGGGGGATGTGCTTCGCCACGAAGGGCAAGAGGCCGACCACCCTGATGACGAACTCGAGGAGTGGGAGATCTATGACGACCATCTGTACGATTATAGCGGGGACTACTGATGGCGGGGAGTACCCGAATCAGAATCACCTCGCAAGAGGAGTACGAATGGCTCGACTCCGTTCGTGTAAAGTACGGACTCACCTGGCGTGGGATGCTGTTAAAGGCCGAGCAGCGGTTGCTCGCCGCCGAGCGTCACTGGCCGGAAGAGTTCCAGACACCAGAGCACCTCCGCGCGGGCGGCGTCGCCAGCGTTGCGAGTGACGCCGATGTTGAAAGGGACGCGTCGGCAGAGACCGACGAGGTGGTTGAATGAGCAAGGACGTCCCGATGGCGTCGCATTTGCTTTCCTCGAAAGTGTTCGGCGTCTCGGCCCGGAAGTTGGCCGAGTCGTTGGGTCCGCCGCTCATCGTCCCAATCATCCTCTATGCGATTGGATTACCGCTCCTGGTCACGGCGCCGTTCGTGATTCTCGGGGGCTTCGCTGGAATCATTATCTACACACGGACGCCGGAAGGACAACGCCCGATTCGGTTTGCAGCAGCGATGGCTCGCCACTTCCGAGGGCGGACGGAGTACCTCTGGAAGCCTCCCGAGGCTGGTGACCACGATATCGCCTCGCGTGAGCCCTTCGAGGGCTGGATCACGGAGCGGCCAGACCCGGCGGCGAGCGAGAGTGAGAGTGTGAGTGAGAACGAGGGCGGGAACGAGAGTTACCGCTCGGATACTGTGGACAGAGAATTGACGGTGAATACGGATTCGGATGCGGATGCTGGGCCCGCTTCGGAGTGGCCCGCTGCGACGACAACGCTCGGAGAGACCTACAATGACTGAATACGAAGACGCCGGTTCGACGCTGGACCTCATGGACTTCAAGAATGTCCGTGACGGCGGTGTCGTAGAAACGCCAACGACGTACGCGATGCTCATGCGGGTCCAGCCCCGCGAGTGGCTCATCCTCTCAGAGGAACGCCGGGAGAGCCTCTACTTGTCGTTCATGACGTTCCTTCGCGGGCTACAGTTCCCGGCGCAGATCCTCTCGGTGACGACTGCGTACGATCCTGAGCCCTACCTGGGACGTTTCGAGAACGTCGACCGCCCGCTCATCGGGACGAGCGAGGACGGGGCTGGCGAAGAGGAAGCGCTCGACGAGTCGCCGTTGATGGATTACGGGCGACAGTATCACGCTGAGTGGCTGCGGAACGTCGTCGACGTCGCGGAGATTCGTGACCGCGATTTCTACGTCGCGGTCTCGGTCGCGAAGGATGGAGAGGCCGACGATGGCGTCATGGCCCAAATTCGTGGGTTCCTGCCGGGTGGGAACGATGTCGAGACGGACAGCGAGACGGAAGCCGCGTGTCTCGAAGAAGTGAAAGCCCGCGCCCAGCGTGTGGCCTCGAAACTCCCGCAAACGCAGGTGAAAACGGAACTGCTCGACACGCGAGCGTCTGTCTTGGAAGTCCTCTATGAGGTCTATCACGGGCAGAAGCCACCGATCTCGTTCACGCAGGGCAACTACACGCGCCCGGACGACCGCGCTCAGGATGTTGCTGACGCGGCCTACGATGTCGAGGCGGCGGCCCAGGCGGAAGCGAACGAGGATAGCGACTTCGAGTTCGACCGTATCTCCGAGGAGTACCCCGAGATTGAGATTGAGTCGGATGCCGACCCACTCGCGGCCGTCGGTGATGGTGGCTATGCCCACCCCGAGTTCGTCGAACGGGTGGCGAGCTCGCGTATCCTTCGATGGTACGCACGGAACATCGGGCCAGTGGGCCACGGTCCCCGCCCGGTCGTCCCGCGAGCCATCTACGCGGGGGTCAGCGTCGGCCTACTGAGTTTCCTCCTCGGCGCCGTGACGCTGGGGGGATTCGTGTGGTCGATGGAAGTTCCCCAACGCGGGTCGGACATCTACTGGCTGGCTCGAACGGCCTCGTTCGCGACCGGCGCGGTGGGCCTCCCTGCCTTCCTGTTGAGCCTCGTCGTTCTCTTCCCTTCGGGACGAAAGACGAAGGCGCTCTCGCTGGTCGGCCTCGGCGTGGTCGGCTATGCGATCAGCCTGTTCCTCGAGGCGTACCCCTATGAGTGGGACTCGAATGTGGCTGTGACGACGCTCACGGTCGAAGTGTACGCGGCTGGACTGGCCGCGTTACTGCTCTGTGTCGCCCTCGCAGTGCGGTCCCAGCAGAAGGTGGACCTCTCGAATCTCACCACGGTGCCTGTCGGTGGCGTCGACGGCGAGATGGACGTTGACCCTCTCACCGACGGCGGCCGTACAGAGGTAGACACTGACGAAACGAACGGCGACGCGGTTGCTGACGACTCGCTCACGGCGGCAGACGCGGACACGGACACGGACGCGGAAGTGGACACGACGGACGAGCGAAACGAGGCAGACCAATGAATCCCCTACACAGACTCCTCGGGCGAGACAGTACCGAGGATGACGAGACTGAACGGATCCCGATTGACGACCTCACGGGCGAGGAGACGCAACTCGCACTCGAGTATCTGAATCTGCTCGACCGGGACGCAACTCGGAAGAACATCGAGTGGGCGGCCTACCAGTTACAGGCCGAAGAACTCCCGTTGGTCTCAGCCATCGAATCCCTCGAAGAGCGCGGGAAACTCGACAAGAAGCTCGTCGCGCCCCGTGCGATGGAGCGCCACCCCGAGTTCCAGATTCGCAACGAGAAGGTGACGCAGATAATGACCGTCACGGGCTTCCCCCGGAAGGTCAATCTCGGCTGGCTCGTCCCGCTGACGATTGCGGACGTCGACCTTCGACTGTCGTTCCACATCACGCCGCGTAACCCCGCGAAGACTCGCCAACAACTCCAGCGACGCTACACGCAAACGACGACGTCGCTGGCGCTCAAGAGTCGCAAGGGCCGGACGGACACTCACCAAGACGAACTCGAACGCGAAGACCTCCTGCGCATCCTTCAGGACGTGGTTCGGGGGACGACGAAGGTGTACGACATCGCGATCTACATGGAGTTGATCGCGGATTCCCACGAGGAACTCGACGAGATGCGCGAGCGCGTCGACACCATCCTCGCCGAACAGGACGTCGAGACGACCGTCCTTCGCCACCAGCAAATCGAGGGTAACGGGACGATTGTCCCGCTCGCGACGGACACTATCAAGAACGTCCACCCGATTCAGTTGGAAGCGCTGGCGACGCTGTTCAACCTCGTCGAGCCGCCGATTTACGACGCGGACGGCATCATGATGGGGTTCGACGACACGAGTCGGCCGGTCATCATCGACCGCTATGCACACTCCGGGTACGGAATGGTCATTTCGGGGAAGACGGGGTCTGGGAAGTCCTACGCCCGGAAACTCGAGATTTACCGCCGCTTGCTGGCGGACCCGACGGTCCAGTGTGTGCTGTTCGACCCGGCGGGCGACGACTATCCGTTCTTCGCGGAGAAGCTGGGCGGGGAAGTCATTCGCTTCGGCGGCGCACAGAAGGTGAACCCGATGGATATCGAACCGCCGTCGGGCGGCCTCGGTGCGGCCGAGGATACCTACCCGCTGACGGTTCGCTCGGTCGTGGAGATGCTGAACACGCACTACGAAGACCGGGGCGGCCTCCCCGCTGCGGAAGAGGGAATGCTGATCCAGGCGGTCCACTACGCGTATCTCTCGAAGGGGATTGTCCTCGGTGAGTACGAGACGTACGCGAACGAGTCGCCTATCATCGACGATCTCATCCGGGGCGTCGAGGTCATCACTCACGGTGGCTATGAGGCGGCGCTCGAGGAGGGCCTCGTCGACGAGGCCGAGTTCGATCACTTCTGCGAGATGGGCGTGCTCTCTGAGGAGGGCGAGCCAATCACGGACGCCGGGATTTCGGTCCCGATGGCGGTGTTCACGCCCTCGGAAAAGCACCAGGAGGTCGCGAAGTCCCTGGAACCCAAATTTGAGTCGTTCAAGCCAGGCGGTATCAACTACAACCTGAACGGGACGACGAACCTCGAGTTGAACTCGCGGCTGGTCGTGATGGACATGAGTTCCTTCGCGGACACGGGCGAGATGCCGCTTATCCTCCACGCGATGTTGCAGTGGGCGTACCTCGAGGCCAAGCGGTCGCCGAATCGCTTCGACGTGACGTTCGACGAGGCCCACTATCTGTTGGGTCGGGAGTCGACGCGGGATCTCATCAACCTCTTCATCCGCCACGCCAGGCACTACGATGCCGGGCTGACACTGATGAGTCAGACCGCACACGAGTTCCTGCGGACGGAAGAGCGCCGCGAGATTTACGAGAACTGTGACATCAAGATGCTGTTCTATGCGCAGTCGGTCTCGGACGCGACGAAGGAGTACTTCGACCTCTCGCCGGCTGAAGTGAAGTACCTACAGTCAGCCCCGCGCGGGCAGGAATCCGGGTACTCTGGCTGTCTGCTGTCGACTACCAAACACGGTCGTCGCCGGCTCGAGGTTCACTCTGGAGACTTTGAGCACTACATGATCGACAACAACCTCGACCCGTGGACGTACATCGAGGAGCGCGAGGGAACGCGCCGCCCCGAAGATGCCGGACCGGTCGAGTCCGAGCTGGACCTGACTGATATGCCGGACATCACGAACCGCGAGTTGGATATGCAACTCTCTGGTGAATTCGCACAGGACCGGGCCGCAGCAGAGCCGTCGCCGGGATCGGACTCCGTCGATGGCGCTGTGTCGGACGTCCCGGCGTCTGGTGAGCGCTGATGGACCCCACGCTGCTGGTCCTGATGGTTCCGCAGCTCGCGGTGGGGTCGGTAGTGCCGCTCCAGATTCTCGGGCCCGATTCGGTCGCAGAGGCAATCTGGGGATGGCTCATTGATACGCTCAATGCGGCAGCGTCAGAGATGTCGTCGGCGCTCACTGACGAGCTCCTCAAGGGCCTCCTGAAGGTCCCGAACCCACACGGTTCGACGGCGGCGAACGGAGCGTGGACTGGGATATTCGAAATTTCGCTAGTCTTGCTCCCGATAATGATCGCGTTGGCGCTCATCGCGTGGCCATTCAGTGAGGACCGCGAGTCCGGGTTGATGGACCTCGTGGTCCGGACGGTGATGGTGCTGTTGTTCATCGGAGTTTCCCAGCCTGCCTGGGGATTCGCGATCGACGCGACGAATGCCGTCACAATGGCGATTCTGAACCTCGACCCCGACCCAGGAGTAGCGAACTATGGGTACGGTAACGGTCTCGTCGGCGCACCCACGACGTTCGCCACGTGGACGCTGAAGTTCATCGTCTCGATAGTCGCCGCGATTCTGGCGGTGCTGTCGCTCCTACTGGCGTTATTCTTCCTGCTACTGCGCTGGTTCATGATTTGGATGGCCTACATCGGGACGCCGTTTTTCGCGGTCGTCTGGTTCGTGGGCCGTGGTCCCTTCAAGTCGGTGGGGAGCGTCGGAGCGACGTTCATGCGGATGGGCGTCTTCGCGCTGTTAGCCGGCCCGATCATCGCCATCATCGTGTTGGCCTTCCAGGTCATCGAACACGGTGGTATCCTCCAGGCCACGGGCGGGAGTTCCGATAGCGCCGGGGCGATGATTCAGAATGTTGCTGGCGAAACCGGCCTGATCTTCGCCGAACTCGCGTTGATGCTGCTCTTCCCAGTTGTGCTCATCGTGGCGATCTGGAAGCTCATCTCGTGGGCGGGCCAGCCCATCGGGGTTGGTGAGGCGGCAGCAGTCGCGACGATGGCTGTCACGGCCGCTGTCGGCGGCGCTGTCGCTGGCGCGGCCGGTGGTGCGGCTGCTGGTGGGTCCGGCGGTGCGGCCTCCGGTGGCGCATCGGGCGGTAGCGCGGCGGGCGGTTCGAGTGCCGCGGCCGCGGGCTCGGGAGCGAGCGCGGGGAGTGCCGGGAGTGCGAACGTCGGGGCCGGCGGGTCCGGCCTCTCGAGTCGCATGACAGCGCGGGCGAAAGGCGCTGTCAGCAGTGTCAAGCAGAGCGCACACCAGCAGGCGACCAAGCGTATCGGCCACTACGGGACGTCGGGAAAGTTGGACTCGGCACAGGCCTCGTTGTCTGAGGCGCAAACCGACCACAAAACCGCGTCGTCGCAGGCGAAATTCATCCAGAACGCGATGGCGAACGAGGAGATAGACATGGCCGAGGCCAAGAAACAGGGCTTCCTTGACGCCGAGCCGATGGAGAACCAGAAGCCGGAGTTCAAGACCAACCCCGATACCCTCGACCGGAAGATGTCGTATATGGGGACGGATGGAGCGAGTCGGTCGGTCAACCTCTCGCGGAAGTTCCGGGCGGCCAAGGCCGACCAGCAGGATGCCAGCGAGCGCATCACGACCGCCGAGAGCGACATCGCAACGAACGCTGTACGGAACCGCCGTGTGGAGACCGGCAAGAAGGGTGTGAGAACCGGGAAGAAAGCAGGGACGTTCACGGCGAAGACTGGCGCGGCCGCGATGATCGGCGGGGTTGGTGGCAACTCCTACCTCGCGTATTCCGCGGGCCGCCGGGCAGGTGGGCCGATGATCGGCTCGAATGGCTCGGAGTTCGGGAAAGCAGCGGGCGGCCAGAGCAAGCCACCCAAGCCCGACGATGGAAACGGGCCGGAGGTCTAGACTCAGCATTGAGTCGAGGGGGCTCTGAGCCGCTATGTCTTCGCTCCCGCGGAGATTTATATACGGGAATGGGGCTAAGAGGTGTGTGATTGAGAGGGGCCGTCCCGCGATGCTGCGAGAGCCACAGACGGACTGTGGATTCATCTCGCGTAATCGCAGTCGGCCCTCTCGTCGATTTACACCATACAACATCGCATCACTTCCGACCCCGCCTTCGGGCGACGCATGGCCACCCACTCACCCATCGACATCACCAACAACAAACAATGTCACCACCATATTACGGGGACCTCGCCACTGGAACTGTGGCAATCATCATCCTCGACCTTGCATACGTCTACGTCCGCCCCCGCTTACCGACCTCCGATGGCGGTCGTCGCGAGCGCGCACTCGAAGCGGCCATCGTCGCACTTCTCGTTTCGGGCTGGGGATTGCTCGCATATCCGTCGTTGTTCACTCCAGCGTGGCACGGAGCAGCGGGAATCGCGATGTACGGACTTCTCACGGTTCCTATCGTGGGCGTCCTCTTCTTCCTCGGGAAGCCGCTTATCCCGCCGATTGGAGCTGGCAGTGTGGTATTCATCCTGATGGTGATCGGACTCGCATTCCTGAATATGCTCCTCCCGGGGACCAACGGGGGGAGAGAGCTCTCGAATCTCCTGTCCGCACCGTTCCTGCTCGCTATCCCGGTTGGGCTCTTCATCGGCGTGTACGTTGTAGGGATCCTCCAACAGAAGATTGCTGAGGACGACGAGCCAGAGTATGACCCAATCGGCTTCGCAGGGGGACCGACCTCTGAGACGCCGGACTCCAACAGCACGGGCGGTCCGTCCTCGAAAACCTCTCCCTCGTCCCACACGCCGAGTCCGCCGAAGCGCGTCTCGATTGACGAAGTCCCAATAGACCTTCGAGAACAATTCCAGCTCGGGTATTCGTCTCCCACAGAACGAATTCCGCTGGAGGAGTACCGCTATGACTGGCGATATTCAGAGACGTCGTTCGACAATATCGGCGGCTACTACGACCTGAAGGACGCCCTCCGCGAAGACGTGCTCAAGCCACTCCGAGCGGCACAGCGAGGAGATGATCGCTACTCACGATTCGGTATCGAACCGGAGCGCGGCATCCTCCTGTATGGTCCTCCGGGGACAGGGAAGACGATGTTCGCTAGAGCGCTCGCCGGAGAACTAAATATCCCGTTCGTGGAGCTGTCGCCGGCGGACGTGACGAGTATGTGGGTCAACGAAAGCAGCGACCAGGTCAAGACGCTGTTCAGCGAGGCCGACGAGATCGGGCAGTGTATCATCTTCCTCGACGAGGCGGAACATCTCTTCGGCGCTCGCGAACACACCGCCAAGAGTGCCCACGCCGAAGACCGGAAGGTCACGAGTGAGTTCCTTGCGCAACTCACGCGGGATGACCGAGAGGCGATTGTGGTCTCGGCCACGAACCGACCGGGCGATATCGACCGGGCGATTCTCCGACCGGGTCGCCTGACCGCACACTTCGAGGTTGGCCTCCCCGACGAAGAGGCCCGCCACGCGATTCTCAAGACCCATCTCAAGGACATACCCTCGAGAGTGTCGGGCGATGAGTTCGCGGCGCTGGCCCGCCACACGGGTGGGTTGACTGGCGCTGATCTCGCGAATCTCGTCGGGCAGGCTCGCCGGAGTGCGGCACACCGGGACGCGAGCGCGGTCACTCGCGAGGACTTCCCTTCGGAGGACGCTCTCGAGGAGCTGTCAGCGGAGTTAGCAGCGACGCACGAGACGGGGGAACTCCCAGACGCCGACGACGGGTCGGATACTGAGACTACCGACTCTCCGGAAGCGAAAGCGGGCGTGCGAGCGGATGATGAGGGAGATTCCGGACCCGACGGCCCTGCTCGCGGCTACCAGTAGGGAAGACGCTCTCTCACAACGCCGGGGACTCGGAATGGCGGTGACGGGATTTCTGTGGCGTAGCAGCGCGAGGGCGGCCAGGGGGTTAATCCTACGCAACAACTGGACCGGAGACTGACTTCACTGTGTTGCGTAGGAATCGCTGACTCGCCGTTCCCCGCCCGGCGGCTCTGTTCGCGACGTCGGGGGTCCCACGGTTCGCATACTCCCCCACCAACCGCTGTGCAACGGTCGGTGGCAGTACGGTACTCCGGCGTGGCTGGCAACGAGGCCACGTATCCCGATGCTTCGATCTCGTCGTCGACTTCACTTCGATAGAGGAGTGTGTGTCCGCATTCGTGGCTCGTGACGCTCGGTGGAGATATGCGGGATTGCGGGGAATAGCGACGTATACCGCCCGATTACGGCCGATTTCGCTGGCTCGGTTTATAGCGAGATAGAGCGTATAGTTGAGTGGACATGAACACCCTCCATGAAGATGCCCAACTACTCCACGAGCAGGTGGCTCCCCACCTCTCGGACGACCAGACAGATGAGTACGACGTCGACGCTCTCGAGACGCTTTTCGACGCCTACGTGAACACGTATCGAGTGCCGAGAAGCGCGGCCTTCGACAGCGTCCGTAACCACGTCCTCAAAGAGGCGGATGTGGATACGGAAGCGTTCTGGGCCTCACTCCGAGGCGGCGACCAGGGAACGACCGAGGAACCGCTTCCGCTCGCTGAATGCACCACCGACGGCGCATGGGTGACGGTGCGAGCGAAAATCGTCGAACTCTGGGACCCCCGTGAGGACTCAATCCACCAGGTTGGTCTCGTCGGTGACGAGAGCGGCCGGATGAAGTTCGTCGCGTGGACGAAATCGAAGCCCCCAGTCCTTGAGGAGGACACGACGTACACGTTCAAGGACGTCGTCGTCGACGAGTACGACGGCAATTACTCGCTGAAGATTAATTCGCGGAGTGAAATCATCGAGCACGCGAGGGACAGTCCCGAGGCCATCGGCACGGTCGGGACGATGACGACCGCCTATGAGGGTGTGTTCGTTGCGATACAGAGTCAGTCGGGCCTCATCAAGCGATGCACAGATCCGGAGTGTACGCGGGTGATTCAGCAGGGCGAGTGTAGCGAGCACGGCCCGAACGAGGGTGAGTTCGACCTCCGAATCAAGGGCGTCCTCGACGATGGGGAGTCCGTTCAGGAGTGTCTGTTCACCGCTGGAATGACGGAAGTCGTGACGGGCATTGACCTGGAGACGGCGATGGAGATGG
The DNA here is from genome assembly GCF_023074835.1 of Halomarina salina. Classification (NCBI taxonomy): domain Archaea; kingdom Methanobacteriati; phylum Methanobacteriota; class Halobacteria; order Halobacteriales; family Natronomonadaceae; genus Halomarina; species Halomarina salina. The sequence goes on along the minus strand of NZ_JALLGW010000005.1, from coordinate 15,927 downwards.
CGTCGGACTCGCTCAACCTCACTGTGGTTGAGCGGCGACTGACCGAGATGCTCATCGGCCGCCGATTCACGGTCGAGGGGCCGCTTCTCGGTCGGTATCTCCTCGTCGACGAGGCGACGGATTCATCGAACCGGGCGTTCGCTCAGGGCTACCACGATGCGGTTGATGACTTGCTTTCTGAGTACGGCTATGATGGGCCGGGCCTGACGGCCGAGAACATCGAGGATCTCCCGCAGACCTATGACGCGCCGGTCGCGGCGGGAGGGAACTAAGACCAATGGCAGCAGCAGACACCACCCCCCAGCAGACGGACGTACCGACTCGCGAAGTCGCCAAGCGCGTCTTCGCCGCAGAGCTGAATACCGCGACCTACACGTTCAAAACCTCACAAGATGAGCGCGCCCCGGTCTACGTTGCGCTCCCGACGGGCGAGCGGGCCAACCGCATCTGTATCGCGGGCACGGTCACGGATATCGAAGACGTCGGAGAGAGCGCAGAGTACCTCCGCGCTCGCGTCGTCGACCCGACCGGGACGTTCTGGGTGTACGCTGGCGAGTATCAGACAGACGCGCTCAAGCAACTCAAGAAGGTCCAGGCGCCGGAGTTCGTCACGATCGTCGGCAAGCCACGGACCTACAAGACTGACGACGGGTCGGTGAACGTCTCGGTTGTTCCCGAAGACGTCGGCGTGATCCACCTAGAGACGCGGAACGCGTGGGTGTACGAAACAGCGGCGCGGACTCTCGAGCGCGTTCACTCTGCGCAGGAGACGTCTCCGAAAGTAGCAGCACTTGCCCGCGAACAGTACGGCCACGATGGGTCGTCGTTCGCGCACGTCGCGGCGTTCGCCCTCCAGGACCTCCTCAATGTGAGCGGTCACGACGCGGTGAGCGGGACGAGTCTCGACGAAGAGGCGTTCGAGAAGCGTCTGCTTGAAGTCGAGTCTGAGGACTCGGCCGAATCCTCCGGCGACGACGTCGACGACGCTGCGGATCTCGAGAGCGAGTCGCTGTCACCGGAGGAGCTGGGGAAGCAACTCGGTGACCCATCCGGCGTCGACAGCGAATCCGGCTAGTCATGTTCGGACGGCGTTCCGGAATCAACGGTCGGTTTGATGACCCGGGAGCTCACGACGGGAAGTACCCGCCGGACTGGGATGCTCGTCGGAAGGCGGTCTATGAGCGCGATAATTATACCTGCCAGTAGTGTGGGCGACGAAGTGGTCCCCACGCCGGTGATGGTGGGGTCGTATTGCACGCTCACCACCGGCAGTCTCTTCGTGGCGGTGGCTGGCATCATCTCGGGAACTTGGTGACGGTCTGCCAGTACTGCCACGATGGGATTCACGGTCACCCGACGGGGAGTGGCTACGGTGTGGGTGGGTTCAACGGGCTGCGCGTCCTTCGAGCGGCCGGTCGAGCCTTCCTGCGAGGCATCCGGTGGGTGCTGCGATGACCGAGACGGTGACCGCGATGTCCGATAGGAAGCTGGGCGTCCTGGCACTAAGCGTCGTGGTCCTGCTCGTGGGCGCGGTGCTCGTCTGGTATTCGTATCAGTTCACGGTCTGTCTCCTCGGCGACGCGGGACCGAATCCCCCCACCGGGACGTGTGCACCGAACATGCGCTTTCGTCCTAGGCGTCATCGCGATAGTCGCCGGCGGTGCCGGACTCGTGTATAGTCTCGCCTCGAGATTCGCGTAGGAAGACACCACAGAATCCAGATTAGGATTCTCGACTAGGCCGTGAACTGGTTCTCGCTATGTCAGGCGACGCGTGTGCCGCCAGGGAGTGGCACAGTTCGTGGGCCGGGTTCTGCTATCACGATGTCGTCGTGGGGTGCTGACCGGACGGCGAAGGTACAACCGACGACGGGGTCGAGTTCGTTCATCAGGCCCGGTTCTGTTCGGTAGTAGGCGAACGCGAGTTCTGCAATCTGTTGAACCTCGGCGCGCATTACTTGCGAGTGTATCCCGGGAAGGAGTCGGTCTTCGTCGAGCGAAGAGATCGTGAAGTCGATATCGAGGACTTCGGCGATGTCGATGTCGGTATCGGCGAACGCATATATCGGGCGTCTGTTCTCGTTCCTGTCCCCGGCTCCGTCGGCGTCGTCTTCGGTGACGTTCTCGTGGGCTCGCTGCGGGTGGTCGTCGTCGACGCCAAACGATGAGGGCGACATTGGGTAGGGGTGTCCCGTGGCAGGGCCCTCGAACTCGGGCATCGCGATGCCGATGGCGTCGGTGAGGATCGTCTTTGCGTAGGGCCCGCTGAAGAACAGGAGGTCCTTGAGGCGGGTTCGGCCGGAGATGCGGTCGACGTCGAGGATCTCGAAGCGGTCGGCCTGGGGTTCGAGCTGGTCGAGGAGGAAGTGGCCGTCGTTGGCGGCGGAGATAGCGAGTTGAAATTCATCAAGAGCTCGAGCGACGGTGGTGACGTACTCGGGAGGGTATCCGAGGTCGGTCACGGCGTGGTAGATGTTCGTGGCGGTGACGGGGGAGTACAGGGGGGTGGTGGATGGCGAATCGGTGTCGAACAGGTCGGTTGGAGTGGGGGCGGTCATCGGCGAGCGGTCTAGCCGCGTAATCGCTTATAAACCTCAGCAGGGCAGAAAACTCGAACCAGAGTGGGAAGGTTGTCGGAAGTGATGTCGATCGAGGTCGGACACCCCCACCCCTTTTTCGAGTTGTAACAGAACGAGAGTGGGTGGGGGTCACTGCCGCGTTTCGACTCGAACAGGCGGTATCCCACGATCCCAGCGGTTACAGACACCGTACCATCCATTTCCAAAAGTGTACTACAATAAAGGAAACTTTATGTAGTACGGTAGCATACCATAACCGCACTAGACAATACCTACGAACGATACGTAAGCTTGCTTACGTATCCGTGAGTAGTGAGGTGATCGTGGGTTAGCCTCTGAGAACCGCGCTCTGACGACCTCTCCCGTTCGTCCTTGGTGTTCTCGTCGTGTTCGACAGCTTCTCTCCCCGTGTCATCGCTGTCCGTTACAACTCGAAAAAGGGGTGGGGGTGTGGGTTGATTCCTCGAGGACGCTTCGTGATCTCCACCGGGTGCTGTCCGTGGTTTGCCCTGTGGTCCTATACTCGAGGCTCGTGTGGAACTCGTTCATCTTATTATCACCATTTGATACAATCGTCCATCGCGTAATTCTCAAAACTGTGTTAGAGGCTACCAAGACGTTACAACTCGAAAAAGGGGTGTGTCTCAATATTCTATTCTGTCTTTGACAAGACGTTACAACTCGAAATAGGGGTGTGCCGCTCCGTCGACAGCGGTTCGAGCCTGGAAAAGAAGAGATAGCCGACTCAGTCACTCCGTCGGTTGAACCTTCGCGTTTACAAATCGAAATCGGTGCCCTTCATTTATTTATACTAGGCCTACAGAGGATGGAGACATGGGTGATGGACCGCCGGATATAGATAATCAGACGGAACAGTCTGGTTCTATAGACGAAGTTCCGAGAGATGGGGGGAGCAATTCTGACGGGTCCGACACCAGCCAATCTACATTCGGTGATTCGGGGAGCGGCATCTCGATCATGGATGAACTCCAATCCGAATCTGTCGAAACTGTCTTCGAGAATAAGGATCTGGTTCGCCCCGACACCATCATCGACGAAGATCGAATCGTTGGTCGCGATGACCAGCTGAAGACCGTCATCACGAATCTAAAGCCCGCACTCCAGGGTCAGGGGATTCCGGATATGTTGTTGACCGGACCGTCTGGAACCGGGAAGTCGCTGATTATCCACGCGGTCTGTAAGAAAATCGTCGAGCTGAGCGAGGCTCAGGGAATGCGGTTCGGTGTGTTTTCGATAAATTGTGAGGGACCTGGCACCACCAGTCGCGCTGTCTATCGTCTGATCCAGGAAGCGACGATGAATATCGAGGATGAACCTGGTGTTCCCGAGAGTGGTGTCTCGACAGACCAGAAACTCGAGCGCCTCTGGGAAATTATGCGCGAGCACTACGATGGCGTCATCTTTGTTCTCGACGAGATCGACATGCTCGATGGTCCATACTCTGAACCAGAGTACAATTCGCTTCTCTACCAGTTGTCGCGGGCTCGCGATCTCGGTCGCTTCGACGGCCCCGTCTCTGTTACCGCGATAACCAACTACGTCGATTTCATGTCTGATCTCAACAGCCGAGCAAACAGCTCGTTCAACCCTGACGAGATTTTCTTCGAGGATTACGACGCGACGCAGCTCCGACATATCCTCCGAAACCGCGAAGACGCATTCAAACAAGAAGCTCTCGCGAGTGACGTCGTTCCGCTCGTGGCTGCGTTCGGCTCGCAAACCCATGGTGATGCACGGAAGGCTATTGACCTGCTTCGGTGGTCCGGCGAATTAGCCGATAAGCAGGGGGACGAACGGGTGTTGGAAACCCACGTCCGGACCGCCCAAGAGCGATACGACTCTGACCGGAAACTGCGCCACATCGGGGGGCTGTCGACGCAGAAGAAACTCTGTATCTTCGCCGTCGCTGCAACGGACTATTATTCAACTGCTGGTGTCGACTGGATTCCAGCCGGTCCTTCCTACAGCCTCTATCAGTACGTCTGCGACATCCTGGATGCCGATTTCTACGGACGAGAGACCTTCGTCAATCACGTCACCGAACAAGCGACCTACGGTATCCTCGAGTTCGACCGACGTGGTCGGGGGAGGGGCAAGGGTATCCACATGCACTTCGATCTCGCTGAAGACCCCGAGTCGATCATGGAACGGATACTGGAAGACGACCGTTTCGCAGAGTTAGAGCGCGAAGAAGAAATGATGCGATCGGTCGCCAAGTCGCAGATGAACTCGTTCCTGAACTAGCGGGTCGATTGACCGAGTCGGACTAGACCTCCCCGCGGTTTACAACTCGAAATAGGGGGGTCTCCTGATATTGGCCTTCAATGTTCAAGGCGAGTATTGCGTTACAACTCGAAATAGGGGGGTCCACCCGCATGTCCGCTGTTCTCGTGGCCGATCTCGTCGCTTACAACTCGAAATAGGGGGGTGGTTCATTGAACAGCCCAGTGATCGAACAGTGCCATCCGTTCACTAACCCCTTCGTTTCCACTCTGGAACCCGAGCCAGTACCTCCAAAACCGGATATTAGCTATAGAAGAGCTATATCGACTGAAAAGACGACTTTTACAACTCGAAAAAGGGGTGTCTTACAACACGAAATAGGGGTGTCTGGTCTCCCCCTAATCCATTCACAACGCGAAATAGGGGTCATCTGGCCAAGTCGGTGATACCGATTACTCGTGTTTCGCCGAGCTGTCGTCGAATATCGTCTCGATTCCACCCGATGGGAGATAGAACACTCTCGACAGTTCTGATAAGCTGAGTCTCGTAATAGGAGGCGTCGTAGGTCTCGACCTCTTCGTGGGCGGGGGCGACGCGGTCTCTCGACTGTTTCTCGTCGTCGACGACTATGTATTCGAGATCCTGTCCGGGATGGACGGCCAGGTCCTGGTCACGAGCCCGCTTCAAAGCAGCTACGTTCTGCGTATTCTGTGAATATCCTTCGAGTGGCTTTGAGACACAATTCCGCTCAACGAGTTCATCAACCGGCACCGTTCCGGCGTGAAGCTGGTTGATAGCATCCTGGAGATGCTCAAGTGCGGCGTCCGCCGACCGGCTCTCGTCGAGCCGTTCGAGACACTCACGCTGGATCGTCTCGATGAACGGCGGCGTTGAGCGTTGCCGCGCTTCTATACCGCGTATCTTGAACTCGTCTTCATCAGCGACTTTTCCGAAATACTTGGTCAAAGCACCGGCGCTACTCTCGCGCTGCGGCACGAACGCCACCCAGTCCTAGTGGGCTTCGTGTTCGAGCCGAATCTCGACGCGTTCCGTGATTTCCGTCACGAGCGCCTTGAGGCCCTCAAGGTCATCGTCGTCGACGTCGGGGTCCGGAGTCACCCAGATTGAGTCGACGATACCGTGGACGACCCGCCAGCCGCCGTCCTCCAGTCGCTGTTTGGCGGTAAGCAGAATATCGCGAGCGAACGCGTTGATTGCCTCGTGGCACTCAATTCTCTCATACTTCGCGTTGCTGAATCCTTGATACCCGAACCAAGCGACGAGAATCCACTTCAGCGCTCCCGACCGCCCCTCGAGTTCCGCCAGTCGGTCCTCGTCGGGGTCATCCCGCTCATTTTCGCGACGGATGGCCGCCTTGATCTCGTCGCGGGCGTCGATAATCGGTTACAACACGTCAACGAGGTAGCCCCGGTCGTCCTCCCGAGGGACGCGGAATCCGACTGGCTCGCCGCAGATCTGGACACCCGAAAGGAACTGTGCCAGCCGTACCCGAAAGACGATCTGGACGCCTACGAAATCTCGACGCGGGTCAACAATCCCGGCAACGACGATCCCGAGGTCATCGAGCCGCTGGACCACGAGCAATCGGGCCTCGGCGAGTTCAGTTCCTGATCGGTGACGGGGTCACGGTCACTCCATTGGCGACGCAGCTGCCGAATCGACGAGCGAGTACTCTCGATTCCGGATGGTACCTTCTGCCGTGAGGCGGTCTTCGAGATGCTTACGCTCGGTCTTATCCATGTGTACCTTCCGCTGAGAGAGCATCACGTACTATGCGACGATGACTCGTCTGTTATCAGGCTAGCACCTATCCTGATCATCTGATGCCGTGTCCGATGGCCATGTTGGGCCCTCTGGGCGGGGGATCTCCTCAACCAGATCCTTCTCGAACTGCGAAGCTCTCCAGGCTATCACGTTCTCCTTCCGCTGGACATACTTTTCGTCAGTATCCAGCCACCGGGCAATCTCCTCGTAACTGTGACCAGCACAGAGCAGCACCATCACTGCGAAATCGAAGCGATCGAGATTGCTCTCGTTTGCATCGGCATCAATCCGGTCGAGGAACGCCTGTGAGGCATCACCGACGAACTCCATCAGTATCTCATACAGCTCTTCGTCATCAAATCCATCAAACGTGAATCCCTCCGTGATGTTGTTCCCAGGGTCACTCTCTTCGGTATCCCAGCGAATCTCTTCGATGGTTGCTCTTTCACAGTCGTGCAGTCTCGATAGGCGCTCTGGATTCTCCTGTTCCCAGGTTGTGATTGTGTCGGCTACTGCCTCAGATTGAGCGTGTTCGATATAGGGCTCACACCCCCGCTTCGCGATGACTGACTCGATGTTCTTTCCCGAGATCGTCAATAGGACGGACGCACATCGATCAGTCTGTTCGAGAATCTGTGCGACTTCACGACGCGATTCGAGTTCGTCAAGGCCTGCACGCTTCTGCGCGTCGTGGACGAGGTTGTTTCTACGTCCTTTGACCTCGACAAGCGATCCATGGTCACCTCCGGTCAGTATTTGGATATCACAGAGTTTCTCTAATCGCTTCGCGTGCCCCATACTCCGAACGTGCTCTGTGATGCTGTCGAGACGAGCTTCCTCGCGAAAGAGCTCGTTGAGGACCGTTTCTGTCGTCAACTCTTCGATGAGTGCCGAGGCGAGGAGGAGATACGAAAAGAATGACCGCTCAACGTCGCTGTCGATCTCGTCGGCGGACCGGAGTTTTTCAGCGATTTCAGTACGCTGTTCGAGATAATACTCGAGGACGTTGTCTGAGTGCCCGACGAGAGAGTTTTGGCGTTCTACGTAGGCAACTTGGAGGAGTAATTCCTTCTCGAAAGGGGTGCTCTCACTCAGCTTCTGGCACTTCTGGAGCGAAGTTGTGGGGAGATGGCGAGTCAAATAATCGATGTCGTCGTAGACGAGCGGCGTATTCGTCGGGCAATTGTCTACGATTGACTGAAAGTCGTCGTTGTCAGCGAGTTCGCTGAGTGCAGCACGTATCTCGTCGACGCTAAGTTCCCGGACATCTTCTGACGCGTCTGATTCCTCACCGACCGGAACGACGCGGTACGACGCATCTCCAACGATGACGACCGGCCCTTCCAGGTCGAGAACCTGATATTCCCCGATAGGGCTCAGAGAGACTGTCTCTGCATCTATTGCGAACGATAAGTCGAAATCAGTGTCGTCGCCCACGCGTCAAAAACAGCAAAGAGCTCTATTCGACTTGGGCTTCGTACTCGTCCCAAAGCGTGTCGATGTCCGTGCCGGTTTCCTCAGAGATATGGCGCAGCAACTGCGCCCTGTTCTCGAACCGACGGAGCTGGCCCTTTGCGCTCATAGTAGGACATAATCGCTCCTGCAGTAATAAATCACGGGGGTGCATTCTCTCGGTCAACAAAACACGACCTACCAGTCCTTTAATCACCTCGTAGACGACGCGCTGGTGCGAAATGATCGAGTCGATGCTCTTCTGGCAATGGGCACTGATTTGCTATTGCTCTTCTGAGGCGGTGCCTGAGCAGTCTGAGAGTGACTGATCCTGTAATCGACCAGCAGGATAGTACCGACCCTCGTCTTTGCTATAGAGGTAGGTCTGGATCGGTCTAAGAGTGTTTGAGTTTCGCCCGAAGAGAAAGGCGAGCCCCATCGGGCCAGCTATGAAGAGATGAATGGTCGATGTATTTGGCAGTTCTTTGATCGCGTCTCGTACCTTGGTACGGAAAACATCTGCAGCATGGGCTGCCTGTGCCGGGGACAATTCCACATCAGGCCCATCTTCCGGTGTCAATCTGAGCACACCGTTGAAATCCGGAAGGTTGTTATGCATCTGGTCTATCTCCGGTTGCACATCGGCCGCGATGTTGACGAGCACCGCAAGCTCGGATCCGTGATTCGGTTGTCGCTGGAGCTCTCCTTCTAACCCGCTTTCCTCTTCGTCGATATCGAGTGCCCATTCTGTCATCCCGGCAGGGTCGGTGGGTTGCATCCACGTTGCTTGGATACGACGTGTGGTTGGGAGACAGTAACCGACCGCAAACGCAGCGGGAAGATGCGTTCGGCCACGGAAGCGGAGGGGACGCCCCGATGTGTTTTGAATGAGGCAGTCCGTCACCGTGGTTAAGGCCGGGAGTAGACGCTGGTTCCATACTTCTTGGGATGGTGGGCCATGTTCGAACGATCTTGACCAGTCAATAGCAATCGCTGGATCGATGTCGTGAGCCGGCGATTCGTAGGTGTCAAGTGAACATTCGAGAGGCTCACCGTCCGGTAAATACCCATCTATCCGCTCGATCCGCTCTGATAAGACGGTCTGGACGATCTCTGTAGCTTTGTCAGCCGTGGTCTCCTCCAGGGGGAGCATTTTCCAGGCGGAAAAGTCGTGGAGGATCGGTGCCTCGTTGAGTATCGATTTGGCTTCTCCAACGCTGACATCGGGACATGGCACAACGACCACGAAAAACTCATCATCCCCGTCCCAGCGCTTGTTGAATCCCGGCAACTCGTCGTTAAGAATGATGTCGGAGTCGGCTACGCCCTCACTGACGAGCGCAATACCACTGGCCGTTTCCGGGTTCTCCAACTGGTCGATGATTTCGTCTCTGAGTGGCTCCGGCTTCAAATCGAAGATATCCCGCCAAATCGGCACCCCGTGTCGCTCCAGTTCCGTTTGCAGGAAGTTGGCGACGTTCGTCTGTTCGTGCTTATAGCTGAGAAATACACGGCCAGTTGGATCAGTCATATATCGTCACCGACGTTGAGAGTTGAAGCAGCATCTGGGTTGTCAATCCGTTCTAACTGCTCGTATTCCTTACTATCGTGGAATAGATAGGCGTTAATCGAGAACTGACCCTCTTCGTCCTGACCAACGATGAAGAGGAGCGGATGCGGACAGTCGTAGCCGTCGTCGTTGGCGATTTCATTCATCGCAGTTCGATCGTCCCGACTGAGATTGGGTGATGCGCCGGGATGGTAGTGCCATTCCCCGAGATAGTCGATGCCGATGCTCTCTCTGGCGTCTTTGAGCCACTCCTCGACTTTGTCGGTTCCTCGGAGGAATCGAGTTGGTTCTTGAATGGAGTCCCGCGGTGGGTCTCGGGCATTAACCACCAGTGCTGGTCCATCGAGACGGTCGGTACCAGCCAGAATCCCGCCCGTTTCACATGGATGTTCCTTTCGGCAGCGATCATACATCGCTTCAAGACACGTGGCCGGAATCTGTACGGTGATTGGTGATTCCGGCGCTCGCCATATTGTTCCGTCCTGGTAGGGAGGTGTGGCCTGTGAAATAGTCGGCAGCTCGTCGTCACTACCGGTCTCGAGTACGGTGAAGTGATTCTCGCGCAGACTCAATGCCGTCGCCTGATCAAGAAGCCGTGTCACTGTCCCAGCCCACGTCATCACCCGGTCCGTTCGGATAACTGATGCTGGGTGCCAGCAGCCCACTCGTTCGGGGATGGCATCCTCGTCTTCGTCCCATTCGATCTGTTCTTGCAACCGCCATGGATCGAACGCTTCGTTGTAATCTCTGTACGGAAACGTATGTGAGTAAGCTGTGAAGCAGAACAACTGGTTCGCTCGCCGACCCATCGCAGCGGAGCAAAACACGACCGGGTGATTCCATCTAATCGCATCCAGAGCGCGACGAACTCCCCGTGACGCGGTACAGTCAATTACTACCTCCGCTTCTCTAATTGGCTCCGGCAACTCACCGCTCGGTGGAAAGGCGCTATCCACATCAAAGACCTGGGCGTACGGTGCAATGGATTCGAGCCGGTCCGCGATTGCTGTCGCCTTGTTTCGCCCCACCTCATCGATTGTTAGTGTGTGACGAGCCACGTTGCCGATCTCATACGTATCATTGTCGACGAGGGTAAGCTGTTTACAGCCGGCTCGAACGAGGTTCTCAGCAACCATACTGCCGAGCGCTCCCGCTCCGATGAGTACGATGTTGCGATCTAGAAACCACTCTGTCATATGCCCGCGTCTGGTGAGCTGCTCATGCGACCAGTTGTCCGAGTCCAGCCACCGAATCTGTTCCTCTCCGGCTTCCCGCCGTTCGGCTATCTCAGGCCCCTTTCCAGTATCTCGAAATCCGCCGGAGAGGTCATTCGGATCTTTGAACTCTTTTATTTCGATTGGTTGCCAATAGATGATCTCGGGGTCGCCGCCAACCGTTGCTGGGATGGGGAATCCAATTAGAAGGACCTTGACCGGCTCATCGTCTAAGACGGGCTTAATATTCGCCCGTAGTTCGTACGGGTCGGTCTCGGTACCCTCGAAAAATACGTCTAACTGTTCCCACGTCTCTGGGGCCTCCCACGGGGGTTCAATCGGCACCTCTTCTAACAGTGCCCACGCTCCGGAAACAGAGTCATCAGGATTCGAATCGATATATCCGCCCCATTGTGGCTGATAGACGACTTCATCGTCGCTATCTTTGAACGTAACAGTCGCGTATGTCTCTTCAGCAGTTGGCAACGAGCGGAGATTGACTGTCCCCCACTGTCCATACGCCGTCCTCCAATCTGAGAACGACTCCTGCGTCTCGTTGAATGCGATGGTCGGGGCCGAAGCCGAGTTCGTATCGAAGGCCGGGATTTCAAACGGTTCGTCTGGTTCCCGGAGTTCCCCCTTCGCAGCATTACTTACCCACCGCAATGCTCGGTCTATATGCCAACAGAGTCGATCACGGCTTGTGCTGGGTTCGCCGGTGGCTCCCGTTTGACTGAGGGTGTGCCCATACCGAGCAACACAGATATCGCCTCTTCGCCATGCAGTATCGTTGCTCCCAGCCACGTTCAGCTTCTGGTGGGGGAATGTGGCGGTAATGGTGTTCCCTTCTTGATCCGCAGGGTAGATCCCAATTGAACCGGCGGGGTATGTATCCCGTAGATGGACATACCAGTCCGTCTCGCGTGGCACGTCCGGATGGGGTACTAAGTCGTCGGGACACAGTCGGATTTTAACGATCCACCGTCCGTTGCTATCGTCTCGATATGGGTTTTTGAGGACGGTGACTCCGTCTCGTTCGGCAATAGCTGCGATGGCTTCTGTAATTTCGTGGGGAGGCATTTGTTACGTCAGCTGTCCGACTTGGCGAACTGGTGGTCAGATGGATCCTCTACCTGTGAGGACGACCCCACTGACATCGCTTTCTCTCCTCCATCGTCAGTGTCGTCGTCACTTCCGAACGGAGGGAATTGCTCACCGAAGAGCTGGTACCAGTACTCCCTCGCTGTTTCTTTGTCCTCCTCATCCAGCGCTGTTCGCGCGAGCTCTGCGGCATCCTCTGCCTCATCGTAGAACGCCGCGAAATCGTCCCCGTCGATTTGTTTGAGGACGTCATTCTCGGGGTTTTCCGGGAGCCCGTGAGCAGGCAAGACGGGGGTTTCCTCAGCCAATGCGTCGGTCTTGAACCGCCGTGTGAGTTCTTCGAGCGTCCTTGTTACGCCTTCAGCGACGCTGTCGATATCATCAGGACAGCACTGGCCGACGATGTGTTCGAGGGGATAGCTTGTCGGCCCTTCGACGTCGGGTGTCTTTGTTCGCCGCCACCATTTGATGGCCTTGACGACGTTCACGTAGTGACCATCCGTGATATCGTTCTTATTAACGGTGAAGGCGATAGTTGCAAGGGGATGGGTATTTTCCCACTCGTTCTCATCTCGATGTGGGATTTTGAGCGGTTCGTCCTTCCACTCGTCGTCGCCATCTGCCGACATATTGAGGGCCTCCGCCACGCTTGAAAGGTCGTCCGGACTCAGGGCTGTTCCCACGTCCAGTGAACCCAGCGATTTGACGACGTCGCGTGTTGCCTCGCTGGGTGCCGCTGTCAAGACCAGATCGATCTCCACCTCCTCTTCCTCGATTTTGTAGGAGTGCGCATTTGGTTCCCACTGTCCCTCATAGTGTTCATCCAGGAACGGCTCGCATTTTCCTAGCGCAACATCGGTATCGAGATTACTGCTGAGATCAGAGACAAAGACCACGTCAACGTCGGATTTCTCGTCTTCCTGCGGTCTGAGTGCCGTCCACCGACGATAGCTCCCCTGTAGAAAGTCTGCAATGTAGAACTCGTCGATGTCATCGTCACTCTGCAAGTGATCGCGGAGGGTCTCGTGGCCCTCCTTGTAGGCATCATTGTGCTCGTCCTGCGGGCGGATCTTTGACAGGAAGGTCTCGAACAGTGTGGGGAGTGTGGTCATGGTGTATCGATGTTCTGGAACGTTTTAAGTGGTTGTTGCAGCTGGCGGTGACTCAATGATCGCGTATTCTCGATCCCGGCTCGTGCCCTCGGCCTCGAGGAGGTTGTACTGAGCCATTTTGGAGAGATAGGACCGGACGGTCCGTTTCGTCCGGGGATCGTCCACCTCGTCCGTATAGTGGTCATGAATCTCGCCTGGGCCGAGCGGGCCGTGCTCACGAACGATGTCGTAGACGATGCGCTGGTGTGGCGTGAGTGAATCGATGCTCTTCTGCTTGATCTGGGCCCGAGCATCCTCGGCGGCGTCCAGGAGAATGTCGTCGGTGATGCGCTCGTGGTTCTCGCGATCTGCTTTGCCGGCGGCCGTACGAAGGATGCCGATTGCGAGGCGGGCGTCGCCGGCGGCCGCGTCGGCGATCCGGTAGAGCTGGTCGTCGGTGATGACGTCCTCGTCGAGCCCCCACTTTGCCCGAGCACTCAGGATGTCGTACAGCTGCTCGTCGTGGTACTTGTCCATCCGGACGTGCTCGCTGGAGCGCAGTCGGCTCACGAGGCGGTCGTCGACGCGGCTGAACAGCTCCTCTTCCTTGTTCGCGATGCAGATGATCGCGAACTGCGGGAGGCTGTGGAGGTCGTAAATGACGCTGGGGTCTTCGAGCTGGTCGACCTCGTCGAGGATGATGACCGTTCGCGGGCCGTCGTGCTGCTGGAGGCGGTCGACGAGTTCGTCATGCGGCGTCGACTGCCGGTGGATGTCGATGGTCGCGCCGAGGGCGTCGAGGATCTGGTAAAGCGTGCGGAACCGCGTGTAGTTGCGCCAGCAGTTGACGTAGGTGGTCTCGACGTCGAGAACTTCTTCCCGAAGTCGTTCCGTGACGAATTTCGAGATACAGGTCTTCCCCGTTCCGCTGGGTCCGGTGACGATAGCTGTGTCGGCTGGTTCTCCGTTCGTGATGGGCTCGAGAACACTGGAGAGGTGGTTGACTTCGGCCTCGCGATGCTCAACTTCCCGAGGGACGAACCCGGCGCGGAGAACGCGAGCATCGCGGATCATTTGATTCTGATAGTCTGATTTTCGGTCAGGTCATAAAAGCCTGACCGGGTTGTTTCCGGAAAAGCTCTTACTGCTGTGGAGAGTCATCGCTATCGCTTTGCGTCCCCCAAATTTGACTGCGGAAAACAGCTTTTCCGGAAACACCCAAGACCCACTCACTAGTGTGGTGCCCATTCTACGATATCGAAGATATGGATTGCTTCTTTTTGTTTCATATTCCTGTGTATATAATTTCCACACCCTTCTCGACAGCCACGATAACCCGTAGATTTCGGGACGCTCTTCGACTGGTTTTCGCTCCTCGAAAGTCGTGACACCGAATGTTCGTACCCGGCCTCATCGTCGTCGCCTACAAGTAGTGAAGAGGATAATTCGAAGGAAATGACATCAGGCGATCCCTCCCGCCGCCCGGTCACCGGCAAAGACACCGAATGGATGATACCCTCAGACCAGATGATCGTCCGGCGCTACAAACCCCTCCGACACTTCGCCGACACACTCGAAAACGGGTTCCGCGCTGGCCAAGCCGAGGGATACGAAGAACGCGAGGGCCAGGCCTCTGAACCAGCCCGTGAACAAGAGGGGCAGCGTTCGGAGCGGACCGAATCGATGATTCTCAACAACGGCGAGGAGATGGATCTTGCCAGCGGAATAGAACAGGCACGTGAAGCGGCCCGTGAGAATTACTACGCGAGCTGTTGGCGGCTCGGGACGGATGAGGACCCAGAGATCTGGGAGATGTACGCAGATGGTCGAGGAGTAGCGATCGAGACCACGTACCGGCAGATAGAGGAGTTCATCGCGCCCGATCAAGAGGATCTGTATATGGGTATTGTCCGGTACTTGGATTACGAGGAGGAATTTACGCCGACCGGGATTCCATACGTCCTGTACTTCTACAAACATCGAACGTTCGACAGCGAGCAAGAGTTCCGGCTGCTCACGAACCGGGGCGGCAACCCGATAATCCGGACGGACGGTCAAGAGATGCCACCCGAGAGCAGGCCGGACAATCCGTCCCACGTCAACCTGTCTGCGAATATGGATACGCTGATCAATCGCGTCATCCTTTCGCCGGGAGCTGATGATGAGCTCCGGGCAGAGGTCGAGGAGACATTAGATGAGCACGACGTGTCGGCGCCGGTGGTGCCGTCTCGACTGGATGATCCGGCACCGCATCACGAGACGTATGATACTGAACTCGGTGGGGCGGCTAACTACGAGGCCAGCGAAGAGTACCTGGACGATTTGATTGACCGTTTTGTTGGGGAGACGGACTGGGATGTCTGGAACACTGTGGACGTCATCCAGCTGAATCAGCGTGAGAAGCTGCATCCACGCACGGTCTTTGTTGAGTGTTTCCGGTACGTGGATGATCCGCCGGATCGATCAGAGTATGGCCAGGAGCATCTGAACTACGAGGTCCGTGCGCACCGGGTCGTTGACGGTGAGTACCAGGACACGTTTTTGAATGATCCTGCGGAAGAGACAGATGAGGAATTGGTTGAGGCGGATAATCCGTCTGAGTGACGCCTCGGGACGGGTTCCATTGGAATCGAGGGGTTAGATCTCCGAACGTTCGGAGCTACGACTGTTCGGCGGCCCGCGCCGTCTCAGCCAACTCCTCAAACTTCTCGAATACAGATTCAAAGTACTCGTCTGTCATCAAGCGGGGATTATTTACTTTATAACGCTCTTGCGAAGTAGATTGTTGATAGCGAGAGCTGCGGCTGAAAGTCGAAGAGGGCAAGGGCACCGCGCCAGCGGTGCCCGATATGTTCCCAATACGCCGGTTTGTGTCGGAATCGGCTGCAGCGG